>JAJRAT010000179.1 GCA_028682845.1 Methanothrix sp.
GCGATCTCCCTTCTGCTCTCGAAGGCGTAGCCGGTGGTGGCAAGCTCCGTGTTCACGATGATCTTAGAGCCGGATCTTGCGGCTTCTTCGTTCAGGATTAGCAGTCTGGTGACGTTTTTTTCTTTGTCCTTCCAGGAGATCGAGGCGTGGCTGAGGGCGACTAACAGATCTGTGCAGGGCGGTTTTTGGGCGGCTTCGATGTGGTGGGAGTTCATTTGGTTCATCCTTGCTGGGCGCTAGTTTCTTTCGATATTCATCCTTTCTCTTAATTCTTCGCACATTGTAACAAGATTCTGACGACCTCTCGAAAGCTTTATTTAATCAATTTAACTAGCCTTAACTAAAAAAATGTTTCGTTATTTCAACGATCGCCTGAGCACCAAAAAATAAAAGATGGATTATTATGAAGAAAGTCAAGATTGCCTACATCACCACCCAGGAAGCGAGCGACGTCTTTCCCCTCATCTCCGCTCTAAAAGAACTGATCAGCCAGCATGGAAAAATTGCAGATGTCGCCATCCGATCCGGCGAAGACCTGAAAGACTCCGCCCGCCGGGAGGAGCTGGAGCGGATCGCCTGCGACAGCCATCTGGTCATCTTCAATTTGCACGGCGGGAAGAAGAGCCTCCCCTGCTTTGACGAGCTGATGGGAAAGCTGCAGGGAAGCAAAGCCTCCATCTCCGCCCACTGCGCCTCAAACGAGCCGGAAATCGAGCTTATGAAGCTGTCCACGGTTGACGAGGTGGTCTACAAAAAAGTCTCTCGCTATCTGGACTATGGCGGAAAGGAGAACTTCTTTAACCTGATCATATTTCTGGCCAGCCGATTCGTCGGCGCCGACCTCGCTTTTGCGGAACCGGAGCGCCCCGTCTGGGAGGGCATTTACCATCCCGATTTCGACCATATCCCGACCCTTGACGAGTACCTGCAGAAAAAGTACGTGCCGGGCAAACCCACAGTCGGCCTGTGGTTCTACCAGAGCCTCTGGCAGGCGGGAAACACCGTCTTCGTCGATCGGCTGATTGAACAGATCGAGCAGAAGGGAGCAAACGTCATCCCGGTATTCCTGCACTCCCTAAAAGACGTCGAGCGGGGGACGAAGGGCGCGGAATGGGTGGTTGACAATTTTTTCATTCGGGACGGCAAGAGTCTCATTGACGTTCTCATCAGCACTCTCATGTTCTCGCTCTCCATCAGGCCCTGGGAAGGAGAAGGAGCGGCAGCTTCCGAAGAGATCGCCAGATCCGAAGAGTGGTTCTTGAAGAAGCTGAACGTCCCGGTCCTCAAAGCGGTCGTGACCTACAACACTCCGGGCGAGTGGAAGGAGTCCATGCAGGGCTTGAGCCCCCTGGACATCTCCATGGGAATCGCCATGCCGGAGTTTGACGGAATGCTGATCACCGTTCCCGTGGCGGCCAGGGATCGAACCGATATCGATCCGCTCACCGGAGCGAGGGTGATCAGGTTCGAGCCGCTGCCCGAGCGCATTGAGAAGATGGTGCGGCTCAGCCTGAACTGGGCGAGGTTGCGGCATATTCCCAACCCCGAAAAAAAGGTGGCCATTATCTTCCACAACTACCCGCCCAGAGACGACCGCATCGGAACCGCCTTCGGCCTGGACTCGCCTGTCTCGGTCTTGAACATCCTGCAAAAGATGTCGGACGCCGGGTACAAACTGGACCGGATGCCGGAGAGCGGCCAGGCCCTGATCGAGGATGTGAAGAGCCGCCTGACCCTTGACCGGCGCTGGAAGAGCCCGGAGGAGCTGGCAAGGCGGGCCATCGACTCCGTACCTGAAAAGGACTACCTGCAATGGTTTGGCCGGCTTCCCGCCGCCGTCCAGGCCAAGATGACCGCAGCCTGGGGAGCGCCGCCGGGAGAGCTTTTTGTCCACAAAAAGAGCCTGATAATCCCCGGCATCATCAACGGCAACTTCTTCATCGGCCTCCAGCCGCCGCGCGGTTTTCTGGAAGACCCTGCTGCTATCTACCACAGCCCGGACCATCCCATCCCTCACCACTACTACGCCTACTACCGCTGGATTCGGGATGTCTTCGGTGCCAACGTCATAATGCACATCGGCAAGCACGGCTCTTTGGAGTGGCTGCCCGGAAAGTCGGTGGGCCTCTCCGATTCATGCTTCCCGGACATCGCCATCTCCGATCTGCCCAACATCTACCCCTACATCATCAACAATCCGGGTGAGGGGACCCAGGCCAAGAGGAGGAGCTACTGCTGTATCATCGATCATCTGGTTCCCGTGATGCACAACGCCGATGCCTATGACGAACTGGCGGAGCTGGAGGTGATGATCCGGGACTACCATCAGTCAGCTCTCGAAGATCCGGCCAAACTGCTCACGCAAAAGAGGATGATCTGGGAGAAGGTCTGCGAGGCAAAGCTCGATCACGATCTTGAGACTGACGAGGAGGCGGCGTTCTCGGATTTCGACAGATTCCTGGAGAAGCTTCACGAATACCTGCACGAAACCGCAGATACACAGATCCGGGACGGGCTTCATATCCTGGGCGAGCCTCCCGAGGGCTCGCGCCTGGATGAGTTCCTGGTCGCCCTGACCCGGCTTTCCAACGGCAGCGTGCCCTCCTTGAGGCAGTCGCTGGCCGAGGCCCTGGGCTACGACTACGAATTTCTCCTGGCCAACCGTGGGCGGATTCTGTCGGGCATCAAGACCTGCGGCGAGGCGATTGAAGAGATAAATGCCCTAGCCCTGAGCCTCGTCTCCCGGCTTCATGAGGATGGATTTTGCCGGGATGACGAAGGCTTTTCCATGAAACGAGTTCGGGCGCTGGAAGACGAGGTCCTGGGAAGACAGAGCAGCAAGGTGGAACAGGTTCTCGAATACATCTCTTCCGGCCTTGCGCCGAACATTGCGGCTAC
>JAJRAT010000148.1 GCA_028682845.1 Methanothrix sp.
AAGGCCGGGGACTTCCCGCTTCGTCCTTCGCAATCCTACGAGTTAAAACCCTGAGAGAATTTCCCCAAATTTTTGCCGTTTCCTCGCTGACAAAGACGCTGCAGCCCGTTCAAAATTGCTCTCTGCAAAATCCCGCTATCTAGTTAAAGAAGCAGCGACTATAATTTAGCGGGAAAGATAATGGAACACGACAGAGTTATCGTCGGCTTGATTCAAACATCCGTTTCGGAAGACCTCAAGGAGAATCTCGGGAAGACCATCCTAAAACTGGAATGGGCGATAGCCGGAGGTGCAAAGATAATCTGCCTTCAGGAGCTTTACAGGACGCGCTACTTCCCGCAATGGGAAAAAACGGATGCGTCCGTACTGGCGGAGAGCATCCCCGGCGAGTCGACACAGGTCCTGTCCGCCCTCGCCAGGAAGCACGAGGTAGTGATAATCGTGCCCCTCTTTGAGAAGGGCGAGGCAGGCTACTATAATTCCGTGGCCGTCATCGATGCCGACGGCAGCTTGCTTGAGACCTATCGCAAAGTGCACGTTCCCCACGACCCGCTGTTTTATGAGAAGAGCTTTTTTTCCCCGGGCGAAGAGTATCGGATTTACGAGACCCGCTATGCGAAGTTCGCGGTTCTCATCTGCTATGATCAGTGGTTCCCGGAGGCAGCGCGCGCCGTGGCCCTGGGCGGAGCCCAGATCATCTTCTATCCGACAGCTATCGGCTGGATCAAGGGTGAGGAGAATCCTGCCGAGGGCGACTGGCATGATGCCTGGGAGACGATTCAGCGCAGCCACGCCATCGCCAACAGCGTGTGCGTGGCAGCCGCAAACCGGGTCGGGCAGGAGGGCGACCTGATCTTCTGGGGCGGCTCCTTTGTCTGCGACTGCTTCGGCAAAGTCCTGGCGCGGGCCGGCAGCAGCGAGGATGAGGTTATTATCGCAGAGCTGGACCTCGCCCGGAACGAGGAAGTGCGGGAGGGTTGGGGCTTCTTCCGTAACCGCAGGCCTGATACCTACTGGCCGCTCATCGAAATGGTGAAAGAGACGGAAAAGGCCGGAAAAGCGGAAAAGCTGGCGGGAAAAGCCGAGCTTGGCCCGGAGGACACGCCCCGCGCTCTTGGATACCACATGCCCGCCGAGTGGGATAAGCACGAGGCCATCTGGCTCTCCTGGCCCTATGACCTGGACAGCTTCCCCCAGATCGATTCAGTCGAAAAAGCGTACGTCGCCATCATCAAGGCCATCCACACGAGCGAGACCGTCAATTTGCTGGTAAAAGATGAGCTGATGCAGGGGCGGGTCATCGATGCACTGCGGCAAGCCTCAGTCGATCTGCACCGCATCAAATTCCATTTGATCGATTACGCGGATGTCTGGTTCCGGGACTATGGCCCCACTTTCATCATCCGCCGCCAAAAGGAGAAGGGAAGGCCCGGCCTGGCTATGGTCAACTGGATCTTCAACGCCTGGGGCGAGAAGTACCAAGAGCTGATGTGCGACACCAGGATTCCCGGCATCATCAACGAGGACCTGAAGCTGCTGCGCTTCCAGCCGGGAATCGTGCTGGAGGGCGGCTCCATCGATGTGAACGGCTGCGGGACCGTCCTGACCACGGAGCAATGCCTGCTGAACAGAAACCGCAATCCGTCCTTGAGCAAAGAGGAGATCGAGACGTACCTGAAGGAGTACCTGAACGCGTGCAAAGTCATCTGGCTGAAGGAAGGAATCGCCGGAGACGACACGGACGGCCACGTGGACGACATCGCCCGTTTCGTGAATCCTACAACGGTTCTCTGCGCCTTTGAGGACGATCCCGAGGACGAGAATTATGTGCCGCTGAAGGAGAACTACGCGCTGCTCTGCCGCGAGACCGACCAGGACGGAAACCCGCTGACGGTGATCAAGCTCCCCATGTCCGGGCGCATGGGCTTGGAGCGGCGGCTGCCTGCCAGCTACGCCAATTTCTACATCGGCAACGATGTGGTGATGGTTCCGGTCTTCGGGCACAGGAACGACAAGGCGGCACTAGAGATTATTCAGGAGGCTTTTGCGGGGCGCAAGGTTGTGGGGATCAACTGCCGGGAGATGGTGGCGGGGCTGGGAACGATTCACTGCGTGAGCCAGCAGGAGCCGAAGGTCTGAAGATCATTTTATCGGTGAAGGATAGCAGAACTACGACTCGCAGGGAAAAATGAAGGTTGGCAGCGATGGCGGGCCATACCGTCACCGCTTGTTCTTCGTTTTCTCTTTTTATAGCCGGGATTGACGCCTCGGATTACAGCGCTTTCGAATTCGACGCATCCAGCGCAAAGTAAGCCAGCAATGCCTCCAGTTGAATGCGCTCGTTTGCTCCTTCCGTCATGCGGAAGTCGATCTCACCGATGCGGTCGATGAGCCTTACCTTGTCCTTATCCGGGATATCCAGGTCGAGCATGGCCCTGTGAATCTGGACCACCACATCCTGACCGGAGAGGCCCTTGGAGAGCAGCAGATCGTCAAGCATACTCCGTGCGCCCACGAAGTCGCCCTTGAGGGCGGTGTTGATGAAGTTTTTAATCTCCTCCGGCTTGGCGGTTGAAGTGATCTGGTAGATCGTCTCTTCGTCAACCTGATCGCCCATGAGAGCCGCAGCCTGAAGAGCGTTGATGGCTTTGCGCATGTCGCCGCCTGCAACGTATTCGATGGCTTGCAGGCCGCCGTCCGACACTTGCAGAGCCTCTTGCTCGGCGATGAATTTGATGCGTTTGCCGACTGCCTGCGCCGACAGCGGCTTGAAGCGGTAAACGGCACAGCGGGACTGAATGGGCTCGATGATCTTGGAGGAGTAATTGCAGGAGAGGATAAAGCGGGTGGTGGCGGAGTAGCGCTCCATCGTCCGGCGCAGCGCGCTCTGGGCATCGTTGGTCAGGGCGTCCGCCTCGTCCAGGAATATAACCTTAAAATCAGCCTCGCCCAGGGGTGCCATGCGGGCGAAATCCTTCACTTTGTGGCGGATGATGTCGATGCCTCGCTCGTCGCTGGCATTCAGCTCGATGAAGTTGTTCCTCCAGGTATCGCCGAAGACCTCCTTGACGATAGATATGGAGGCGGCAGTCTTGCCCACGCCCGGCGGCCCGGAGAAGAGCAGGTGCGGCAGGTTTCTCGTCTTGACATAGGACTTGAGGCGGCGGATAATCTCATCCTGGCCCACGATGTCGTCCAGCCTCTCGGGCCGGTACTTCTCGATCCAGATCTCCTCTTTAATACTTGACCCCTCCCCTAAAAGGTTTCAGGCTGTCCTTAAATCAATATTGCTCCAGGTCCAACATTGCTCCCAGGTCCAACATGCTTCCAGGTCCAACATTGCTCCCAAGTCGAACATTGCTCCCAGGTCCAATAAACCGATGAAGGTCCCGCAGCGATCACTCAAGAGTATGGAGAAGGTCACAAAGGCTAAATATAGATGTGTCACATGGTGGAAAATCGTTTTTCGGAGGAACTGTAAGTGATTACCGAGGTGACGGGCCAGTACAATGCGCAAGATCTGGAAAGCCGGATCAGACAGCTGTGGGAAGAGGCACAAACCTACCGCAAGGTGCGGGAAATGAGAGTTGGCGGAAAGAAGTTCTTCTTCGTCGACGGGCCGCCTTACACCACAGGTCGCATTCACCTCGGCACAGCCTGGAATAAGGTCATCAAAGACTCCGTTCTGCGCTACAAGTCCATGAACTGTTTCGAGGTCAAGGACCGGGCCGGATGGGACATGCACGGGCTTCCCATCGAGGTCAAGGTAGAGGAGTCATTCGGCTTCCGGAATAAGAAGGACATCGAGACCTACGGCGTGGACAAGTTCATCCAGAGATGCAAAGAGTTCGCGCTGCGCCAGAAGGATGACATGACGGCCCAGTTCAAGATCCTGGGGGCCTGGCTGGACTGGGACGATCCCTACATGACCCTCAAGAACGAGTACCTGGAGGCGGCCTGGTGGACTCTCAAGAAGGCGAATGAGCATAACCTCCTGGAAAGGGGCCTGCGCGTGGTGAACTGGTGCCCGCGCTGCCAGACGGCCATCGCCGACTCCGAGGTGGAGTACTGGGATGAGACCGACTATTCCATTTATGTGAAATTCCCCGTCGAGGGCGAGGAGAACACCTACATAGTCATCTGGACCACCACGCCCTGGACCATTCCCGCCAATGTGGCAGTGGCCGTCAACCCCACGTTCGAGTATTCCAAGGTTCGCGCCTGGAAGGACGGAGGCGTGGATGTACTGATCATGGCCTCCGATCTGGTGGAGCCGGTGCTGAAGATCGGACGCTACAAGGATTACGAGTTGCTGGGAACCCTTTCCGCCGAGGAGATGCAAAAGCTCACTTACACTCATCCTCTGCTCGACCTCGTGCCGGGACAGAAGGGCATCAAGCACGGCGTTCATGCCGCCGATTTCGTCACGGCGGAGAACACCGGCTGCGTGCACATTGCTCCCGGACACGGTCTGGAAGATTATGAGCTGGGAATGAAAAAGCACCTGGAGATCTTCTGCCCGGTGGGCGGGGACGGAAGGTACACGGAGGCTGCGGGCGAGAAATACGTCGGCCTTTACGTTAAGGAAGCGGACACCGACGTCATCCGCGATCTGGAGGAGCACGACAGACTGCTCGCCCAGGGGAGGCTGACGCACCGCTACGGCCACTGCTGGCGCTGCAAGACGCCAATCATCTTCATCGCCACCAGCCAGTGGTTCCTCAGAATCTCCGACTTGCGAGACAAGATGCTCGACGAGGTCTCCAAGATCACCTGGTATCCGGAGTGGGCGGGCTCGGCGCGCTTCTCCGACTGGATCAACAACGCCCGCGACTGGTGTATCTCTCGGCAGCGGTACTGGGGAATTCCCCTGCCCATCTGGACCTGCCAGAAGTGCGGCCACCTGGAAGTTATAGGTACGGCGGCGGAGCTGGAGGAGAAGTGCGGCTGCAAGCTTAGCGACCTGCACAGACCGGATGTGGACGCCGTAACCTGGGAGTGCTCCTGCGGCGGCAAGATGGTGCGCTCGCCGGATGTCTTCGATGTCTGGTTTGACAGCGCCGTAGCCTCCTGGGCAACGCTGCATTTCCCAAGCCAAGAGAAAGAATTCCAGGAATGGTGGCCTGCAGACTTCATCACCGAGGGCCACGACCAGACGCGCGGCTGGTTCTACTCGCAGCTAGGCGCATCCATGGTCTCCTTTGGCCGGGCGCCCTACAAGAGCGTGCTCATGCACGGCTTCACACTGGACGACCAGGGCCGCAAGATGTCGAAGAGCATCGGCAACATCGTCCAGCCGGAGGAGGTGGTACAGAAATTCGGAGCCGACATCCTGCGCGCTTACGTGCTGGGAGCCAACGCTCCCTGGGAGGATCTGCATTTCTCCTGGGAAGCCCTGGAAAATACGGCCCGCATGCTCAATATCTTCTGGAATGCCTACCGCTTCGCTCTGCCTTACATGATCCTGGACAGGTTCGATGCCGAGAAAGCCGACCTTTCCAGGTACGAGAAGAGCCTGCGAGCCGAGGATCGCTGGATACTATCCCGGGTGAACAGCCTGGCCGAGGACGTCACGAAGAGCATGGAAGAGTACCAGTTGCACCGCATCATCCGTTCGATATCCGATTTCATCCTGGAGGATCTCTCCCGCTGGTACATCCAACTGGTCCGCCCCCGCACCTGGATTGAGCAGGACGACCCTGACAAGCTGGCCGCCTACGCCACCATTTATGAAGTGCTGGTCAAGCTCAGCCGCATCATGGCACCCTTCACGCCCTTCCTCTCCGAGGCCATCTACCAGAATCTGGTGGTCGGGCTCAACCCCAATGCTCCCCCGTCGGTGCACATGTGCGAGTGGCCGAAAGCGGATGCAAGCCGCATCGACAAGCGGCTGGAGGCCAGCATGTCCCTGGTGAGGGAGATCTCAGAGGCGTCCTCCAACGCCCGCCAGAAGAGCGGGCGCAAATTGCGCTGGCCTGTCTCGGATATTGTAATCGCGCCCGCCAAGGATGCCGTGGACCTGGACAACCTGGAGTTTGTGCTCAAGGGCCAGACCAACTCCAAGAAGATCACAGTCCTCTCTCCGGGCGAGAAGCCGCAGATGGACCTGGAGATGGCGCCCGTCCACAAGAAGATCGGGCCCGTGCACAAGGGAGAAGCCAGATTTGTCGTGGAGGCTCTGAAGACCGCCAACGCCGCCCTGGTCAAGAAGCAGCTTGACGAAAGCGGAAAGGCGGGCCTCAGCTATGAGGGCAAGAATTACGACATAACAGCAGAGATGGTGCAGTTCAAGGAAAAGCCGCCGGAAAACCTCTCCGCAGCCGAGTTCTCCAAGGGCTTCGTCTACGTGAATGTCACCCTCACTCCGGAGCTTGAGTCGGAGGGCTACTCTCGCGAGATCATTCGCAGGATTCAGGACATGAGAAAAGAATTGGACCTGCGGGTGGAGGATCAGATCCGGGCCGTGGTGGACATCGAGAGCAAACCCATTCTCGACCTGGCCCTGCGCCAGAAGGATCACATTGCCAGCGAGGTCCGGGCGGCGGAATTCGAGCTGGGTCTCGGCCTGGAACTCAAAGGAAAACTGGTAAAGGATTGGGAGATCGAAGGAGTCTGCGTGCGCATCAGCGTGGACAGGAAATAGATCGGTGGTGATTTATAATATGAGCGCAGAAGATGTTGCCATGGAATCTCCAGTTCCCGTAAGAGTCAAAGGTGTCTATATTGCCGATTCGCAAGGCAACGCTCCTGCGCCGGTGGTGCTCCTGGAAGATGAAAGAGCAAGGATTGTGCCTATCTTTGTGGGGCTTTCCGAGGCCATCTCCATCCACCATGCGCTTTCTGGAGAATTGTCGCCCCGGCCCATGACTCACGACCTATTCATTTCGGTCCTGGAGAGCCTTTCCGCCAGCATCACCAATGTGCTCATCGACGATCTGGACGGCGGGATCTACTATGCCCGCCTCACCATCAAGAGCGACTCCAAGCAAAGCGAGATCGACGCCCGGCCAAGCGACTGCCTGGCCCTGGCCTTGCGGGCCAAAGCGCCCATCGAGGTCCAGGAGAAGGTCGTGGCGGAAGCGGGCATCGGCAAGAGTGATGTGGAGAAGCTTACCAGCATCGAGAATTATCTTCAATAATTGGTGCCGAGGAACAAAATATCAATAAATAAAATGTCAATAAATAAAATATAGAGCAATAGAAGAATAGTAATAGAAAATAGACCAATAAAATATGGAGTGGGGACTTTTGCAGGCTGCAATGCCTGCCCATTAATTAAAATTCATATAACTAAATATTCTAAATTACCTGGGCCCCATTTGGCCGCCCGGCTGGCCGCCGAATGAGCCGGAACCCGGAGCTGGTGCAGCTATGGCTTGATTGGGCGAGTACTGGCTTTGTACGCCATTGCCGAAGAGATTGTCGCTGTTTGCCGCAGCTCCGATGGGCTTGTGGTCGTCAAGCTTATTGCCATCGTTCTTGCTGTTATTGAATCCAAGGGGCATAATTTTATTGTCGCCAAATTTGTGACCCTTTTCATTGTCCTCTTGCCAAGGCAATTTGAACTTTTCCAGGTCTGCCGGAGGCATGTCGTTGAGCCGATCTCTGAGGTCCGGCCTGTGTTGTTCTCTGAGCCGGTCCAGCTCTGCAGCGTTCATTTCCCGGAGCCGATTGAGCATATCCTGCTTCAGTTTATCGATCTCGGCAGGATTCAGATTCTTGAGGCCATTCAAGGTTGCTTGATCGAGCAACAGCATCCAATCAAGAGAGCCTTCCGAGAACATCCTGTCGAAATCACTCCACTGGGCTTTGCCATTCTGATCATGCCCATCGGCTAAACTTGCAGCCGACGTCGGCGAGACAAAAATGCACATCGCAGCCAAGGCCGCCAGTGCATACGTATATTTTGCACATTTGGCATATTTCGCATTCATTCATACACCTCACTTTTTTGGACAAAATCGAAGTCATCGGGAACGAAATCCCTGATAATTCGACTTTTGTCAAATCAACGATCGGCATTTAACGATATAAATGTTTTGGTATAAAATGATCTTTATGAAAAATAGTTTATAGATTGAATAATGGCGTGTAATAATTATGGAATAGTTCTGAAATTATCATCGGATCGTCTTTCCGAAACCATTTTAATAATACAAAAAAAAATGCTATTTAAAATTAATCATAAAAATTAAAAGCTGCCTTCAGTCAAGCCACCAAACGCGTTCCTATCAATGATCATGTCCCAGTGATCAAAAGACCTATACACAAATAGGTATCAATATAATACAAAATAATGCAAACAACAACAAAACAGATTAAAAGAGCATCATCCAACCAGATTCGCCAAATCCAACATCCGAAACGGATAATTGCATCCAAATGCTCACGCAAAATTTTTGCGAAGTCCGCGGTTTATGTCCCGGTCTTGCCAAGTTGTGAACTACCGCGTCCTGAAGGGCGCGGCTTCCCACTTCATCGCCAAAACTTGCCTCACAGATATGTGACGTAGAGGTTTTGACTCTATGGGCGCTACGGGCTGTTCCATCCCTGCGATGAGT
>JAJRAT010000042.1 GCA_028682845.1 Methanothrix sp.
AAATAAAGAAAGATAAGATAAAAAGGATGATTATCTCTTGATCCTCGACTATTTTCTAAAAGTAGAAAAGAAGACTTCGGAGATGGGGATAATCGCCGAAAAGTCCATTGAGTTCAGAGAGTTTGATATTGATGAGGGATTTGTGAAAGGAAGGGTCCTTTTCATCGATGGATCTGTTTTAGAACTATTCGAATATATTAAAGGCGAAGATCGGATAAAATACCGGTTTCACTACATGGACAAGAAAGGGGCTTTGACGTTTAGATACGATAATGCGCCTCATCATAAGAATTCCACCTTTCCCCATCATAAGCACATTCCTGAGAAAATCACGGAATCCAAATCCCCTGAATTGCTGGATGTGTTTGATGAGATTGAAATGCTATTATTCAAATACATTAAGTCTGGAAATATCTAATTAATGTCAAACATTTAAACTCCAGTGAGCAAAACATTTTAAGAAAAACCTCAAGCAAGCATAAGAAAATGTTAAAGAAAGACGACAAGGGCTAACCCTGGCGTCATATCACGTTTTTATCGGTACCTCGTCTACCCCGCAGGCTGCAATCTTCTCCGCCAGTTTTGCCAGCACATCCTTTCTCATGCCGCCCACGAACTTGATGGACCCGACCACCAGGTGGCCGCCGCCTGAGACGCCTCCATTGGGAATCTCTTCCATCAACTCTTTTACCATCTGTGGGATGTTCATCTTCACGGCGCGGCTGCGCAGCACGGCAAAATCCGGGCCGTAGCCGATGGTGACCACGGGCTTTCCTGCATACTTTTGGCAGAGCCGATCGTGCACCTCGCCCGATGTCTTGCCGGGCGGCGGGAAGGTGAACTTGTGGGCGAAGTTCTCCACATCGAGAACGTTCATGATTATGCCGTTGGGAAGCTTAGTGCTCTTCACATTGCCCATGCTGGCCCGCAGTTGCTCATCGATAGCGGCATTGGCCTGCTCGCAGAGCAATTCCACGATCTTCTGGTGCCGGTCCAGCCTGCCCAGGCACAGGATGTCGTTGATCAGGCCGCGACCCTCATTGAAGCGCAGCCAGAAAGCCTCGTAGTCCAGGGCTAATGCGATCTTCTTGAGGTCCTCTCTTTGGTACCTGTCCTCGACCAGCTTTATGTACAGTGCGGCCTCCGGAGCCTCGCTGCGGTCGCCAACTGCCGATACCGCCGGGAAGTGCTTGATCTTGCTCTCGCAATCGGGATAGATCATTCTGGCAATCTCCGTGGCCAGCATGCCCGTGGTCAGGCCGAAGTCGCCGCCCTGGTGCGCCGGATTGACGTGAGCGATGAGGAACTGATCGACGATCTTGTGGGGATGGTGGTGATCGACCACCAGCATCTCCAGGCCGTAGACCTGCGCCTGGCGCATGGCCGGGACGTCCTCTTCCGTGGAGCCGTTGTCCATGAGGACGATGAGCGGCATCTTCTGGCCGTGGCGGGTGCTGTCCTCCAGGGCGTAGGTCAGATCCTTGGTCACATCCTCCAGCTCGTAGAACGGAGCCTTGCTGGGGGCGCGCCGGTAGTTGTGATACTCGGCGTCCGGGCCTCCCGCCTCTTTTATGAGCGGCATGATGGCCGTCTCGATGGCCACGGCGGCGGTGATGCCGTCGGCGTCGGCGTGGTGGCGTACGACGATGGGCTGAGACTTCAGGATGGCACGGCGAATCTCTTTGGCCACGGCCAGCATGGCGGGCCGCAGCCGCTCCATGATCTCGCTATGCACCAGGAACGCCGGATTGGACGGCTCGGCCCGCTTGTCGATGGCCTGCTCGATCTGTTCTTTGACTGCGGACGCATCGCCGCCCCATAGCCGCTTCATGGACTTGATCTCGATTTGAACCTGGTTGTTGCGCAGCGTCACCTCGCCGATGACGCGAACCATCATGTCGCTGTCAATGTCGGCATAGGCGCGCACCCCGGCCCGCTCGAAGGCGGCGCAGAAGACGAGACCGCTGTCATCGGCAACGGTGAAGATGGTAGGGCCGCCGGTCTGCTTGACCTGGATGATCTCGCCCTTGATCATGATCGACTTGCCCACCAGTTTGTGCAGC
Source organism: Methanothrix sp. (assembly GCA_028682845.1). Classification (GTDB taxonomy): domain Archaea; phylum Halobacteriota; class Methanosarcinia; order Methanotrichales; family Methanotrichaceae; genus Methanothrix. The sequence goes on from JAJRAT010000042.1 coordinate 2,064, forward strand.
TCCGCCGCCTTGGACAGCGGCAGATCCTTCTCCACCTCGACGGTGTTGTACTCCTTCAGCTCGGCGGGCTCAAGCTCCAGGTTGCCGTTGGGAAGGATGTTTCTGAGGGTGACGAAGATGGTATCGCCCACCTCCGGCCTGTTCTTCAGATATTTGTTGTGCGCAAGCCCGCGAACTCCGTCGCTCAGGTCCACAAAGGCCCCGAAGTTGGCCAGCCCCGAGACCTTTCCCTGGTAAATCTCGCCAACGACGAGGTCTTTTCCGTCGCAGGCCTGGTCCAGAATATGAACCAGCGGCTTCTTGGCACAGCGCTCGCACAGTTCCTTCTTGCTGGAAAGCTTGGTACCGCAGACAACGCACAGGTACTCGCGACCTAAGCCCGCGCAAGCGGGGCACGATTCAGTCACAGGGATCTTGCCGGTCCCGTGGCAGACGGTGCATTTTGTCGAGCCGCGCTCAATTAGCGCCAGCATATCTTTGTCTGAGGCCGCGCCCAAGGATATGGACTCGGTCTCTCCGCTGCCATTGCAGTTGGGACAAGGCTTCTCGCCCACCACGAGATAGCCCTTGCCGCGGCATTTATCGCACAGATTCATCCTTGGAGTTCATGCTGACCTGGAATTTAGATATTTTGCATTGGTGAAGATTTGAAATGGCCGGGAGGAGACGATGAGGAGACGGCTATAATTGGACGAAAATGGACGGAAAATAACCGAAGGAAGACGACAATGGAGAGGAGATAAATAACATGTCGGATCTTCGGGCCATCATGCGAGTCGCAGTCTTACGCATCGGCCATAGGCCTGAGAGAGACAAGAGGATCACCAC
>JAJRAT010000160.1 GCA_028682845.1 Methanothrix sp.
ATAGTTTTTAATGGGATTCGATGCGTATTTTGGCTGTATATCGGTTCCAAGCTTCTCATTCAATATCCGGATCACATCATTGAAGCTGTACGCCTTTCCCGTCCCCACATTCAGGATGCCGTGATAATCCGACTTCATGGCCAGCCGCAGCGCCCGCACCACATCTTTGACGTAGGTGAAGTCCCTCGTCTGCGATCCGTCCCCGAAAATAAGCGGCGTCTTGCCTTCCCTCATCTCCCACAGGAATTGCGAAACCATATTTGCGTACTTCTTCTTGGCCTCTTCCTTCGGCCCATACACGGAGAAGAATCTCATGCCCGCCGAGTTTACATCGAATAGAATCTTGTAAAGCTCCGCCATCCGCTCCATAGCCAGCCGGGCCTCGGTGTAATAGTCCGCTACTTGAATCGTCATGTCCTCGCGATGAGGCGGCTGCAGGCCGTTGTAAAGAGATGAGGACGAAGCATAAACCACCCTGGCCCCGGACTTCCTGGCCAGCTCGAAGACTGCCGTGAAGCCGTTGAGCGCTTCTCCCACCAGATATGGATTTTTTTTATACATGGGCGAGGAGGACGGAATGCCGAGATGATAGATCCGCTCAGGGCAAAGGTCCATTCCGGGTAGATCGTTGCAGCTCGCCCGGATCACCTTCAAGCTGCCCTTCAAACCATCCAGGTTGCCGGGGCTTCCGGTGTGCATATTGTCCAGAACCACCACATCTTCGCCTGCTGCCAAGAGTTCCTCCACCAGATTGGATCCTATGAATCCAGCGCCTCCCGTGACTAGTGTACTCATGTTTATCCGATGCCTAAAATCCAAGAACTTCTATATCCGTCTGTCGCAATTGCACCGGGATTATTCAACTAAATTTTTATGGATGCCACCCATGCCGGATTATAAATCCCTTCGTCCCCCGGCTACTTTTTCGGCCCATCCTCTCGCGCATCTCCGCCCTCCGTTCGTTCGCGCTCCTTGCAGGCCGACTTCACCAGCGCCCCGTCGATCGCCCTGCCGCAGTGCGGACAGACCATGCCCGCCCTCTCTTTTGCGTCTCTCCTGGCCTGCACCACCTCGGCAAAGCCCGAAGCCAGCATGCCCGTAGGAAGAGCAAAGAGGCCGATTCCCAGGATTACCACCACGGAGCCGATGAGCTTGCCAAGAGGCGTCACGGGAAACATGTCGCCGTAGCCAACCGTGGCCAGGGTGACGATGCCCCACCACATGGCCGCCGGGATGGAGGAGAATGCATCCGGCTGGGCCTCATGCTCCGCCTCGTACATCAGGCTGGAGGAGATGATGAGCAGGATCATGATGGTAAAAAAGATCAGCCCCAGCTCATCCCTCTTCAGCCTCAGCACATCGATGAAGGTCTGCAGGGAATCCGAGTAGCGGGCCAGCTTCATCACCCGGAAGAGCCGGAAGAGGCGAACCGCCCGCACAAACCTCAACTCCGGGAAGAAGAAGGGCAGGTAGAAGGGCAAAACGGCAAGGAGGTCTACCAGGGCCATGGGCGAGAATATGAACCGCAGCCTGCCGCGGACCGAACTGCCGTACTTGGGATCTTCCGTGCTTGTCCACAGGCGCAAAATATATTCGACCGAGAACACCGCGACGGAAAAAACATCAAACGCATGAAAGAGCGGAGCATAACGAACGTAGAGCCACTGCACCGTCTCCAGCACTACGGCTACCACATTTAAGACGATCAAGCTCATTATGAAGGGGTCGAAGTACTTGCTGTCTCTATCCCCCGGCTCCAGGATGCCAAAGATGCGCTTCTTCAGGCTCAGTATCATCTCAACAGTCCGAGAGAGCTTTTCTGGATTTAAACATTCTTTTTGGCGCATTATTGCGCACTAAAATTATGCGCTAAAATTGCGCTCAAAATCGCACACTCAAACTGCGCCGTCTACAAAAGGGCTTTAAAAAAAAAACGCATCAAATACGTGGTCAAGGGCCCTCGTTGTTGTTCTCGCATTCTTTTGCTTCCGCTTCCTCGCGACGCTTTTGCAGCTCGTCCACGAAGCCCGAGGTTAGAATGGACGTGGGAAGAGCGAAGGTGGCCACGCCGAGTATGATTATCAGCCCGCCCACTATTTTTCCGGCCACGGTAATCGGATAAAAATTCTCGCCGATGGTGGTCATGGTCAACACCGCCCACCACATGGTAGCAGGGATGCTGGGAAAGTGTTGGGGCTGGGCGTCATGCTCCAGAAAGTAAATCATCGTCGAGGAAAGGACCATAAAGAAAATAATGGCTGTGAAGCTCATGGCCAGCTCGTTCTTCTGGGCCTTTATGACATCCATTATGGTTTGCAGCGACTCGGAGTATCGATGAAGCTTGAGCAGCCGGAATATCCACAGGATGCGCAGGCTGCGCAGGAGCTTGTGGTCCGTGGGAAATGCCAGGGTTATGTAGAGCGGCATGATGACCAGGAGATCGATGAGCGCCAGCGGTGTCAGAGCATACTTTAGCCTGCCGAGGATCGGACGCCGGTATCGCGGGTCCATGTCGCATGACCAGATTCGCAATAGGTACTCAATGGTGAATACTACTATCGAAATATCGGAGAAATAGTGGAAAAAAAGCTTGTTCGCCTCGTAGATGCTCTCCACCGTCTCCAGCATTACGGCAGCGACGTTGAGGACGACCAGCACCAGCAAAAAGATATTGACCTGCTCGGCCACCCGGTCGTTTTCTTCGGTTGCCTCCAGGATTTCGTACACTCTCAGCTTGATGCTCTTGGCCATTCGCGTCATGTTATGTCTATCTTAATATATACGAACTTGCCCTTTTTTTATAGAAAAGCAGGCAGAAGACCCGCTCCCTTCAGGGGGCAGGATGAATGCCGTGCCTAATGATATTGAACTTGAGCGAAATCGATATCTAG
>JAJRAT010000059.1 GCA_028682845.1 Methanothrix sp.
GGTCATGCAGTGCCTTGGTCGGGGAAAAGAGGCTATGGCCGCCATGAAGACTGCCGATGCGCTGGAAGGCAAGGCGGCGGGCTGTCGCAGGCGATAGGCTGCATTTTTTATTCTTCGGATGGGTCGTCGGCCACCTCATTTTCATCACTGCCGCATCCGATCTTCCAGCGGATGTTCTTGATGATGCCAAGAAGCGTGCGCGCCTCCCGCTCCGTCAGCTCCGCCCGCCCGAAGATGCGGCGCAGCATAAGCGACGAGAACTCCACTTTGTGCTCCGGATAGCTGATCTCCTGCAAAAGAGAGCGCGCCTTCTCCCGCAGCAGCGCCAGGCTTTCCGGGCTTGCCATCTCCACGCACTCGTCGTTCTCGTTGCCATTCCTGGAAAGCTCGTAAAACAGCACGGCTGCCGAGTGGGAGAGATTCATCACCGGATACTCGGCGCTGGTGGGGATGGACACGACCATATCGCAGATGGCCAGCTCATCGCTGCTTAAGCCGCAGTCCTCGCGCCCCAGGAGCAGCGCCACTGTGCCGTCCTTTCCCCGCAGCTTGTCGGAAAGCTCGGCGGGCGAGAGGCAGGGGACGCGCAGGTGCAGCCGCAGGTGGTGCTGCTCATGCTCCAGCCGCTTGCCTGTGGTGCCGATGACGAGATTGGCTCCCCGCAGGGCTTCGGGCAGGGTCGAGAAGGACTTGGACATCTGCAAAACATCCCTGGCATGGGAGGCCATGGCCCGTCCGAAGTCGTCGATCTTGCAGGGGTTGACCAGCACCAGGTCATGAAAGCCGAAGTTCTTCATGGCTCTGGCCACGGAGCCCACGTTGCCGTCGTACATGGGCTCGACGAGGATGACACGAAGATTCATTGGATTATCCTTTGGACACTCCCAGCGGCACCAGCTTGGCGACTTTGGTGGCGATGCCGAGATTGTGCACCACATCCACCACATCGCCGGAGGGCTTGTAAACCTGGGGGGCTTCCTCGGCCAGCATGTTGGGGCTGGTGGCCCTGACCACGATGCCGTCCCTGTTCAAAGCGTCCTGCACGCTTTTGCCGGTAAACGTTCTTATTGCCTGGCTGCGGCTCATGACTCTGCCTGCGCCGTGGCAGGCAGAGCCGAAGGTGATGTCCAGGGCGCGGTCGTTGCCGCAGAGAACGTAAGAGGGCGTGCCCATGCTCCCCGGTATCAGGACCGGCTGGCCAACCTTTCGGTAGGCATCCGGCACCTCGCTGCGGCTGGGGCCGAAGGCTCGCGTAGCGCCCTTGCGGTGCACGTAGAGGCGTTCACGTCGGCCATCCACATCATGCTCCTCGATCTTGGCCACATTGTGGGCCACGTCGTAGACCAGATCCAGGTTGGAGTCCGGAAAGTATTTTTTGAAAACCTCCCGCGTCCAGTGGGCGATTATGTGCCGGTTGGCCCAGGCGTAGTTGGCGGCGCATACCATGCCGCCGAAGTAGCTGTCCGCCTCTGGCGAGCCCAGGGGCGCGCAGGCGAGTTGCTTGTCGGGAATATCGATGTTGTATTTTTTGACGGCCTTGCTCAGCACTTCCAGGTGATCGGTGCAGATCTGGTGGCCCGCACCCCTTGAGCCGCAGTGGATCATGACCGTGATCTGACCCTTGAAGAGGCCGAACTTTTTGGCCACTTCTTCGTCGAAGATCTCCTCCACCCGCTGAATCTCCAGGAAGTGGTTGCCGCTGCCGAGTGTTCCCAGTTGCGGCCTGCCGCGCTTGCGAGCCCTCACGCTCACCTGGGCGGGGTCGGCTCCAGGCATGTGGCCGTTCTCCTCGCAGTGGGTGAGATCGGCCTCAAAGCCGTAGCCCTCCTCCACCGCCCATTTTGATCCGGAGATGAAGGCTTCCGTGAGCTGCTGGTCGGTGGCGTGCAAGCGGCCCGTCGCCCCCAGGCCGGAAGGGACGGCCTCGAAGAGGGCGCTAACCAGGGTGTTGATGAGCGGCTGGACCGATTTCGCCTCCAGGTCGGAGCGCAGGAGGCGCACGCCGCAGTTGATGTCGAAGCCTACGCCGCCCGGACTGATGATGCCCCCGTCCTCGCGAAAGGCTGCCACTCCGCCGATGGGAAAGCCGTAGCCCAAATGGGCATCAGGCATGGCCATTGAGTATTTCACAATCCCCGGCAGTGTGGCGACGTTGGCCACCTGGTCCACCGTTCCCGGCTCCACCATCTCGCGAAGCGCAGCGGAGACGAAGATTCTGCCCGGCACGCGCATGCCTGGCCGGTAGCCGATGGGCACCTCGTAAGTATTATCGTTGATCTTGCTAATGTCTACCATATTCACACGTCCAAAATCGCCTGAAGGCACCAGTGGTCGTTCTTCTTGATCTGGAACTGGTGCATTGTCACCGCCTTGACCTCGTTCTCGAAGGAGTGCCTCCCAAGGTCAATCCTCTCGCCTCCGATCTCGCCCTGCAGCTTCCACGTCCCGTTCTTTTCCAGCGAAACGGCAAATGTGGAGAACACTGCCGACTCCGTCTCGAAGAGGAAGACGATCTCCGAGAGCCATCGGTAGGCCAGCGTCTCCAGCTCATCATCCTCCAGCTCCACCTTCCATGACTCTTTGGCCACAATCGTGGCCGGGTCGACCATCGCCTTGAAGAGCGCAGAAGCGGCATTGGCGAGCATCTCCTCCGGGCTATGGCCAAAGGCGCGAAACTTCACATCTGCGGTGTGCTCCAGGTACTCGAATGGAATCATTTCATTATTGTTTCGAGCCGAAGACATTAAAGGATTGCTAATGGATTGCCGGAATGTGTAGTCCTGAATGTTTGGACTTTATATACTTCAGATGAGTTCTTATATTCGTTATTAATCATTTAAATCAGTCTCCATCCTATTCAGGAACA
>JAJRAT010000015.1 GCA_028682845.1 Methanothrix sp.
CAAAGTTGACGCTCTGATCAAAGGCCGGGACCTGACCCGAGAAGAAGCCGGAGACCTGTTCCGGCAGATCCTCAGAAACGAGCAGCCGGACTTGCAGCAGGGCGCATTCCTGGCGGCCATCACCGCCAAGGGCGCAACTCCCCAGGAGATTGCAGGCATCTGGGAAGCGATTTATGAAATTGACACCGTGAAGGTTCACCCGGAAGTGAGCGGCCCTCTGGCCGAGAACTGCGGCACGGGCATGGATTCCATCAAGACCTTCAACATCAGCACCGCCGCGTCCATCGTGGCTGCAGCCGACGGCATTAAAATGGCCAAGCACGGAGCGCGGGCGATCACCTCAAAGTGCGGCGCGGTAGACATCCTGGAAACGCTGGGCGTAGACGTCGAGTGCGACGTGTCGCTGGTGAAGCGGTCCATCGAGAACGCAGGCATCGGCATCTTCAACGGCATGAGCGGCAAGGTCCACCCCCAGGCGCTCTACAGGATTCTATCTCAAATCAGATTCGGCACCGTCCTCAACATCGCCGGGTCCCTGGCCAATCCGGCGCTTCCATCTTACGGCGTGCGGGGAGTTTATTCACAAGACATGGTTCTACCAATAGCAAAAGCGATGAAAGAAATCGGCTACAAAAGGGCAATTGTCATGCATGGCCGCAGCGCGGACGGCTGCAGGGGCATGGATGAGCTTTCCACCATCGGGCCAAGCGTTGTGGCGGAGCTGACCGATGACGGAGAGATCCTGAAGTCCACAATTCTTGCCGGCGATCTCGGCGTCCAGGCGGGCGATGAATCTTCCATCCTCTACAAATCGAGCAGAGATGAGGAAGCAATTAGCCTGCTGAGGGTCCTTTCAGGCAAAGAGAGCGGCCCCAGAAGAGAGATCGTATGCCTGAATGCCGCGCCGCTGCTGTACATCACGGGACATGCGGCAAGCCTCAAGGACGGCGTGGATAAGGCGAGGGAGATCATCGACGGCGAGCGGCCAATTCGCAAGCTCAAGTCCTGGGTAAAGCAGCAGAACCGGGAGCCGGGTGAGAGGCTGGAACGGCTGGAAGAGATGATTGCCGGAGCCTGTGCTTGAGACGCTCTCCCGCGTTTCCCGCATTTCCCGGTTTTCCTTCTTTTCTGCATTATTTTGCCAAAAAGCTCTTTCGATTTTCTTGCCGTTACTAATATCTATCATTGAGTTGCGAATTACCTTAGGTGCAATAAATTTGGATTCCGAGATTGGGAAATGGTGCTCTGAGCATAAGAGCATACTAATCGTCGCTCTTGCCGCCCTCATTTTAATATTCTATTTCCTCTTCCCGTTCCTGGACGGCGTGATATTAGGAATGGTCTTCGCCTACGTCGCCCGGCCCATTCGGGACAAGTTCGAGCCGAGGAGGAGGCTGGGGTCTTTGGTGGCATCCGTCTGCATAGTCGTGCCCATCTTTCTCATCCTGACTATGGGAATGCTGGAATTCGCCAATCAGATCATAATTCTGGCTCATAATCAAGCCGCAGTCAGGACCACTATCGAAATCCTGATGGACCAGATGACAGCCGGCCTTCCTCTGGCGGTGAACGATATCCTGGCCAGCGGTCTTGATAATGCTGTAGGGCTGATTGCACCCATCGCATCCTCCATCCCCATCTTTCACATCGGAAAGGTGTTGTCGCTGGGCATAATCAACTTCATCATCTCCATTCCCGTCTGCTATTTTCTTCTGGTGGACGGCGAGAATTTCGTGGAATCCGTCATCAGTCTGCTGCCCAAAAAAGATATAGAATCCTACAGGAAATATGTAATTCGCATCGACCACATTCTGAGCGGCATTTACATCGGCACGATCTACACGTCCATTTTGGGCAGCATCATCGCAGCATTCATATTCTACGGCTTTGGCCTTCCCCGGCCTTTCGCCCTGGCAAGCATCATTTTTGTGGCCGGAATGGTTCCATTTCTCACGTCCTGGGTGGTGATCGTTCCCGTTGCCGTCTACAAATATGTCATCTCCGGATGGGGAGATGCCCTGGCCTTCTTCATCCTGGCCTCGACACTGATTTACCTGCCTTCTGAGCTGCTCATCAGGCCGTACCTGGTCTCGGCAAAATCATCTCTCCATCCGCTCCTGGTGATGCTCTCGTTCCTGGGCGGCGCGCTGGTAGCCGGGATCGGAGGCTTTTTTCTGGCTCCGGCCATTATGGGAGCGATAGTTGGAATATATCAGGTGAGGCGCGAAGGAGACGGCGGCACGGAAAGCAAAAGTCACTGAATCATATGAAAACGTATGATGATTTGATATGAAATTTTATATTGAGACCTTCGGCTGCACCTCCAACTTTGGAAATTCACAGGAAGTGGCCAGGGCCTTGCAAGAGATGGGCCATGTTCCCGCCTCTTTGGAGGAAGCCGAGGCAGTGATCGTGAATACCTGCGCGGTCACGGAGAAGACGGAGAGGAAGATTTTGCATAGGCTCCGGCTGCTGCAAGGCGATCGACTTGTGGTGGCGGGATGCCTTTCTGCGGCGCTGCCCGGCTCGATTGGAGAAATAAGCTACAGGGGAATGGTCGGCCCGCTCAACAGGGACGCGGCAGCGAAGATCGCAGGGCTTTTTCCATTCAGCGAATCCGGCGGCACAGGGAATGATGCGAACAAATCCATTTCCCAAAAATCAGCCAATTCTCCCGACGACAATGATGCAGAAAAGGATGCCGGAAAGGATACCGGAGTGGTTACGGGAGAGGATATCGGAAAAGATCCCGGAGAGGATACCGGCAAGCACCCCCGCAATGATCTGTGCGGGATCATCAACATCGCGGAAGGATGCAACGGCGGCTGCAGCTACTGCATAGTCCGCAGGGCCAGAGGCAG
>JAJRAT010000193.1 GCA_028682845.1 Methanothrix sp.
GAATTGCATCACCAGAATTGCATCCTAAAATTTGGTGTGCCGGCATCCAAAAATTCACAGTAATTGGCCGGTGCCAAAGCTAAAAGATTTTATGAACATCGGACAGCTTGCCTTTCAGGCCCTGCAAAGTGTTGGACAGCTCTGCAGTAATCCTCTTCCGGGTCTCGGGTCCTATCTTCATATCGATATCCGGAAGCTCCAGTGGCTCTCTGCCCACCAGGTTCATGAAGAACTCCACCCAGTAGGGCGGCAGATATTCCGGCAGGGCCTCGCCTCGCATGAGGTGAAGGACGCTGGTCCAGGCCACGGGCACAACCTCCATATTGTAGCCGCCGCCGCCCAGAGCCAGGAGCCTGCCGGATGCATATTTATCCGTCAGCTCGATGATGCGGCGGACCAGGTAAGTGTACCCGGTCATGGTCACGTTCAGGCTGGTGAGAGGGTCGGAATAATGAGTATCGACTCCGAGCTGCGCCACCACTGCATCGGGCCGGAACCACTCGAAGAGGCGGGGAACGATCTCCTCGAAGGCATGGCGGTACTCGTCGTCTCCCGCGTACATGGGCATGGGAATGTTCGCTGCATAACCAAGCCCGAATCCGGCCCCGATCTCGTCCACGAAGCCCGTGCCGGGAAACAGGTACGCGCCCGATTCATGCATGGAGATGGTGAGTACATACGGGTTTTCGTAAAAGATCTGCTGCACTCCGTCGCCGTGGTGGCCGTCGATGTCGATGTATAAAATCCGCTCAAACTTTTCCAACAGGACGCAGATGGCCAGAGCCGGGTCGTCGAAGACGCAAAATCCCGATGCCTGGGTGGGCATGGCATGATGCAACCCGCCGCCGATGTTAAATGCAGAGCAATCCTCCGCCGTCATGCGCCTGGCAGCGTCGATGCTGCCGCCGGCCAAAAGGCGAGAGGCATTGCAGATGCCGGGAAATACTGGAGTGTCATTGCTGCCCAGGCCGAAGGCGAGGTCGGGCTCCTCGGATTTGACCGCCTCCAAATAGTCGAGGGTATGGACGTGGAGCAGATCCGCTTCGGACGCAAGGCTGGGCTCGATCCGGCACGTGGCATCATCCAGCAGGCCCGACTCCTCCATGAGCTTGAATGTAAGCATCAGGCGAGCCGGATTGAAGGGATGCTCGGGCCCAAAGTTATAATTTTGAAATCGGTCGCTGTAGTAAAGGTAGATCATTAAAGGTCATTGTAGCCCTTTTCTACCAATCCTTCGCTCCAGTAGTTGTCGCATCGCTTGCAGTAGTAGATGGTCTCAATCACAATCTTCTTCCAGTTGTCTGCATCCAGGGCCCGCCGGAGTTCTTTATGCTCGCACTCATTGCCGCATTTGGGGCAAAAAGGCACATATCGTTCCAAAACTGCCTGGTCCTCATCTGCCATTATTAATCCTCAAGGTCAAAGGCGCGGGGCGGAGCAAAAAAGCTGTCGGTAATCGGCCTCGTCGTCGATCTCATTGGGGGATCTCATTTGTTTCTATCCGATGACGCCGAAAGCAGCCTTTGCCAAGGATCGGATTTCGAGTTCAGTTCGATGTCGTTGTTCAACATCCAGTTTTCCTGCGCTACAAATTGCATTCCAGTTCCGATTCAGTCTTCGGTTCATGCACCACCAGAGTAAGCAGCGTCACTGCCGCAGCTATGGCAACGAAGGCCGCCACCGCACCGTTCACTCCGTAGGCATCGGCGGTAAGCCCGGCAACCAGCGGCCCCACCACCACGCCCGACATGCGAGAGGTGTTGAAGATGCCGTAGATCTCCCCGCGCCGAGAGGTGCAAGTGACTTCAGAGATCAGCGCCGCTGCTGACGGAGTGCCCATGCCCATGCCCGTTCCAATCCCTGCGAAGAGGAGGACTACCTGGGTAAGGCTCGCGGCCACGGAGAGCGCGGCGAAGGAGACGGCCCCCACCAGGCAGCCCGCGAAGATGAGCAGCTTTCGCCTTCCTCGATCGGCCTGGCGTCCAAAGTAGATGTTCGAGAGCGCAGTGCTGCCCCCGTAAGCCGCGTAGATCAGCCCGACGTCCGTGGCCGAAAATCCCAGCCGCAAGGCGTAGCCGGGCAGCATGGTGTAGTTGAAGCCGCCCACGATTCCCGCCCACAAAACCACGGAACAGCAGGCAAGAAATGTGAGAAGAAAGCCGGGATTGATCAGCGGCTCCAATGCCGCTTGTGATTCGTTTTCCGGCAAAACCTCAGTCTTTTCCGGCTCTTGCACGCGGAAAAACACGATTACAAATGAGACGGCTCCCAGGAGCGCCCAAAAATAGAAAGGCGCGCTCATTCCGAATGAGTCGTAGAGCGCTCCGCCGATCAGGGGACCAAAAGCCAGTGCCGAGAAGAACGCGGCATTGTACCAGCCCATCGCCGCACCTCTGTTTGCAGCGCCGGCCTGATCGATGATGAGGGCCATAGCCAGCGGCCAGACCGCCGAGGCCCCCACGCCTCCGAAAGCCCTGATGAACAGGAGTGAGTAAGCATCCGTGGCATAGATGTAAAGGAGCGGCATGACGGTAAAGCTGAGAAGCCCCAAAAGCAAAATCTTCTTTCTCCCTATGCGGTCGGAACGCCGACCGATGGGGACCTGGCTGACCAACTGCACCGCACCGTAGATGGAGACGATGATGCCCAGCAGCGTGTAGGATGCGCCAAGGCTCATGGCATAGTGCGGAAAAATGGGCGCGACCAGCGAGAACCCGAGGACGGCTACAAAGACGCTGAGATAAAGCGGTCCCAGACGGCCAAAATCATGCCCGGAAATATTGCATCCCAGCTATTTTCAGATCTGTTATTCCCCAAGCTTACGAATTATCTTGCACGATTTTCATTCA
>JAJRAT010000131.1 GCA_028682845.1 Methanothrix sp.
CTTTTCCAATGCCTGACGGCCATCTCGGACTCGCGTGACTGCTATTCCCCTGGCCTCGATGGCCTTTGTCGCGGAAGCCATTTCCTGCTCGGAAGGAATGCGATTCCATTTAGCGGTATCAACTTTCAGCTCCGCAAGCAGATTTGCCGCGCTGTACTTGGTTACATTTGCCATATTCAATATCATCTCCGATCAGGCCGGACCAACTATGCTTGACCGATTATGCTTGACCGATCATGCCGCACGATCTACTATTATCTATCCCGCATATTATATTTTCTTATTCCCGGCTAAGTGGAGGATTTATCAGAGAGAAGCGACAATTAATCAGGGCATGGGCGTTGATTTGGGAGACCTGCTGACGAGAAAGAAGATCGAGATCAAGGACCTCTCCGGCAAATGGGTGGCGGTGGATGCCTTCAACACCCTTTACCAGTTCTTGAGCATCATTCGGCAAAAGGACGGCACGCCGCTCATGGACAGCCAAGGAAGGGTGACGTCGCATCTATCTGGTCTGCTCTATCGCACCACAAACCTGATCGAGGCGGGCGTGAAGGTCGCTTTTGTCTTTGACGGCGATCCGCCTGATTTCAAGGCCGAGACGCTGAAAGAGAGGGCCGAGGTCCGGGATAGAGCAGCCGATGCCTGGGAGGAAGCGCGCGCCGCCGGAGAGGACGGCTTCAAGTACGCTCAGGCCGCCTCCCGCATCAATGCCGAGATACTTCAGGACGGGAGAAGGCTGATTGAAGCCATGGGGCTCCCCGTCATCCAGGCGCCGTCGGAGGGCGAAGCCCAGGCAGCCCACATGGCGGAGAAGGGTGACGTTGATTTTGCCGCCAGCCAGGACTACGACTCGCTCCTCTTCGGCGCACCAAAGGTTGTGAGGAACCTGGCCATAACCGGCAAGAGAAAGCTGCCCCGCAAGAACATCTACGTGGATGTCGAGCCGGAGGTGATCGACCTGGTCGAAGGGCTGGCAAATCTCGGCATTACCCGAAAGCAGCTCGTCGAGATCGGCATCATGTGCGGCACGGACTATAATTCCGGCCTGACGCGGGTCGGCCCCAAGACAGCATTGAAGTTGATTCGAGAGAAAGGGGATCTGGAAGCAGTCCTGGCGGAGCAGGAGGAGAAGGAACCGGCGGAGACGATCGAAAACTATGCCTCCATTCGGGAGTTCTTCTTGCACCCGATTGTCACCGATGACTACTCCATTAAGATGAAAAGGCCAAGGGTGGATGAGATAGTCTCTTTTCTCGTGGAAGAGAGGGACTTTGATTCGGAGAGGGTGGAAAAGACGGCAAACCGGCTTGCGGAGGTTTACAGGCGTGGACAGAGCACGCTCGACCGCTGGTTCTAGCGCCGGGGAACGTATGGCATTTGGCCGGGATTGCGGCCAGGATTGCGACCAAGATCCCAACCAAAATCCTAACCAAGATTGCAGCCGGAGTTGCGGTCAATTTCCCGATCTCGGCTATGATCTCGATTTGGGACAGGTCGTGGCGCTCATTCAAAGAAGCGGAGCCGCAAGGGTGGGCTTGCAGGCACCGGAAGGCCTGAAGAGAGCGACACCGCTGCTCGCTCGTCTGATCTCTCAAATGACGGGCGCAGAGGTCATCATCTCCGGGGACCCGTGCTTCGGAGCCTGCGATGTGGACATGGACCTCAGCCGGGAGGTCGATCTCATGCTCCACCTGGGCCACTCGGAGCTGGGCGAAGGCCCGATCAACGTCATATTTCTGGAAGCAAGGATGAGAGACGACCTGCTGGCAGTCGTGCAAAAAGCATCCGGAATTCTCAAGACAAAAAGAGTCGGGGTAGCCACAACCATTCAACATGTCCACAAGCTGAACCAGGCTCTGCAGGCCTTGAAAGATCACGGGATCGAGGGCGTTCTCGGCCCGGCGGGCGGGCGCATCAAGCATCCCGGCCAGGTCTTGGGTTGCAGTTACAGCACAACCAGGGGCCTGAATGTCGAAGAGTATCTCTTTATCGGCACCGGGCAGTTTCACCCCCTGGGAATCGCTCTGGCCACCGGCAAGAGGGTTGTGGTCGCAGATCCCGCGACGGGCAATGTTTCAGAGATTGATACCGATCCCATGCTCAGGCGCAGGTTCGGGGCCATCTCCCGTGCTGCCAATGCCCGGAAGTTTGCGGTCCTCGTATCCAAGAAGCCGGGACAAAAGAGGCTGGAGTTGGCCAGGCGCATCAAAGCTCTGGGTGAGGCAAAAGGACTGGAGATGTTCCTGGTCTATCTGGATAACATCGAGCCTGATCGGCTGCTCAACATCGGAGCCGAAGCGGCGGTCTCCACCGCCTGCCCGCGAGTGGCGCTGGATGATGCGGCCAAGTACAAAATTCCTATTCTGACTCCGCCGGAGTTCGAGGTTCTGCTCGGCGAGAGAAAGTGGGTTGAGTATGCGTTTGATGAGATTGATTGAAGCACTACAGTCCTTTTTCATCTATTCATGGGCAGGATTACACGCTGGATTTGGCCGGCCTATATCTGAAAGACCTATTCTGAAAGGCTTATTAACGAGTGGATGAAAGCATGGCGCATGAAACTGAACAACCAAGCCAAGGTCGGCCTGGTAACCATCCTCTGCCTCCTGGCACAGGGATACCTATTCAGCTACATCTTGAAAGTGGAGCCAAGTCCCGTGCTGTCATTTGTGCCGCTGTTTCCGTATGTGGTTTACATCTATGCACGCGGCAGGAGAACATGGTATTACAATAAACCGCTCTACTGGATGGCGGCAGTAGTGATCTTGACGCTTTTCGATATCGCGCCGTTCGTCTACAGTGCCATGAATTAAC
>JAJRAT010000186.1 GCA_028682845.1 Methanothrix sp.
AAATCGAAACAAACTTGATGTGTATCCCTTAAGAAATGAGCGAAGAAAGTATCTGCTCGATTGCTGCCAGTTCGCTGATTAATTGCAGCTTGTACCACATCTTTATATTTGCATAGATTCATTCACTAAAAAAGGGAATGCTCCGACCCTATTAGTAGGATTGTGTCCCTCCCTGCTTTGGGTAGCGTTCCCTTTGCTATTCTCTTATTTCATGACGCCGGAAATTGCCGGGCGGAGAGAAATTTGTGCATCGGAATTTTGCACATCGCGAATGATGTCACCAGAATGAAACGTCTGTTGGATGTCCTCATCGAGATGATGCCAGGAGTGAGCTTGATGGATCAAGGGGCCTCAAGCACGACCTCGATGACCTCCTGCAAAGAAAAATGGATGTCGTCGGCGAAAGAGCGTTGCACCGGCACATCCGGGACCGAGTGCTCGCCGAGGCTGCGCCTCCGTGAAGCATGAAAATTGATCCTTCACACCCGTCTCTTGATTATCTCCACCCCGCCAGCTCTTGTCAGATACAGCTCATCCAGGTTGTCGAATATCCCGTGCTCCACAATCCCCGGAATCCCGCACAGCCGCGCCGCCAGCGCCTCCGGCTCCTCGATCGCCCCGAAGTCCACGTCCATCACGAAGTTCCCGTTGTCCGTGATCACCGGCCCGTCCTTCCTCAAGCCCTGTCGCAGCACCGGCACGCCGCCCAGCGCCTTCAGCCGCCGCTCAACGAGTTTGGCCGCAAAGGGCAGCACTTCCACAGGCACCGGCCCGGTGAGCTTTTCCACGTACTTGCTCTCATCGGCCACGATCACAAACCGCTGGGCCGAGCAGGCGACCACCTTCTCGCGCGTGTGCGCCGCCCCGCCGCCCTTGATGACGAACAGGCTGCTGTCAACCTGATCGGCTCCGTCAATGGCCAGATCAAGCGCGGGATGCACATTCAGCGTGGTGAGCGTAATCCCGGAAGCGATGGCCAGGTTCTCCGCCTGAAAAGAGGTGGGAACGCCCAGGAATTGCAGGCTCTCCTCTTTGACCCGCACACCCAGCCGCTTGATCGTCCAGGCCACGGTAGAGCCGGTGCCGAGGCCAACCACCATGCCGCTTTTAACCAGCTCTGCTGCCGTCTCTCCGGCCAGCCTTTTGGCATCCGCATTAGCAGAAGCGTCTTTCATGAATCCTCGATTTTTGTCCTCGAATTTGCACCAAGCTTTGCCGCCGCCGCTATCCCACGATCTGGCTCTTCACCGTGGTGAACATCGGCCCGCGCAGGTCCATCTTGTGCTTGTAGCTGGTGATGTACCTCTCCAGAGCCGGATGAATCTTGACGTTTATGTCGCCGGGGCTGCGAATGATCCGGGCGCGGGTCTCCGACTCTTTCCCGGCCATGCTCGCAGTCTCGGCCTCGTAAGCCGCGCCCTGGGCAAACGCATCGATGTACCTGATGCCAGTGGTCACGCCCTCCGAGAATGCTTCTTCCCAGCGAGAGGTGTGCGGGATGCCCATGATGTTCTGCTTGAACACCACGATCTCATTCATGGCTGCAGGACCGCATAGCTTTGTGTTCTCCTCGGGCTCGACCACTGAAACCTTTACTTTGCGCCCGAACAGCTCGCCCTCCCAGGCCAGGAATTCGCATGGGGAGACGGTGTCGCCGTGCTCGATGCATGTCTGGACTATCGCCTCGGCCATAGCCTGTCCGGCGGGCGTGGACGGGACCTTGTCAACGCTGACCATCTGCGCCATCTCCCGCGCCGACAGTTGCCACTCCGTCTGGAACTGCGGGTAGGACAGAGCCCGCATGTCCTGAGAGTTGTGCAGGATCATGGCGATCCTCTCTACTCCCAGCCCCAGGTTCATGACCGGATAGGGAATGTCGTACTGCGAGAGAGCAGTGGGCGAGTAGATGCCGAAGGTCGCCACCTCCACCCAGCCGCTCTTGTACTTGGTGTCCGAGCCGGCCAGGCCCGGATGGTAAGCGTAAACCTCGATTTGCGTGCCCGGCGTATAGTACTTGCTCCTTTTGTCGTCAGGCCGGAACTGGAACTTCTGGAAGCCGAACTGGCTGAGCAGCCCATCGGCCACGGCTTTTCCCATCTCGACGGATACCTCCTCGTCCATGATTACGCAGCTTGCCGAGTAGTAGCTCATCAGCCGTGCCGCGTCCTCCGCCTGCTCCCGGCGGAAGCAGCGATCCACGGAGAAGAGCTTGACCGGCAACTTCTGACGAAAATGTTGGTTGGAGAGCGTCAGGAACCAGCCGGATGTCATGTGGCTTCTCAGGGTGCGCGTGGTGGCCTCCGCCTTCAGCTCCCGGAATTCCGGGAAGACCTTTTCCAGGACTGTGGAGATCAGAGCGTCGTGAGCGCCGACGGCCTTGGCAACCTCGGCCACCAGATCGTCGCCCTCCACCTTGCCCTTCTTGTAGCCGTGCAGGATCTGGCGCACGGCCTCGACCTCTTCTGCGGAAAGATCGCGTCCCAGCAGGGCATTGATCTGGGCGATCCTCTCATCGGAGATGCCGATGTCGGGCCTTGGCAGCCCGGCCAGGTAGAAGCACCTGTCCAGCACGGCCAGGGCTTCCGATCCAAACTGCCGGTAGACATCCTGGGCCTCGACCATCACCGGGTTCATGGCCTCGGAGAAGCCGAGTCGCAGGTATGCCTCCCGGAGCTTCTGGATGGTGTCGAAAATAGGGTGCGCCGTCCCGAATGAATAGGTATTTCTTGGATATCGTGCGTTGATTGTGGGCTTGCCCAGATACTCCCGTCCCTGCTGCCAGGTCTTGTCGAAATCCTCCTTGGCAGCCTCTCTTATCTGGCTTGGATCAAATTTCATGCTCTTTGCACTCCACAAATTCTCAAATTTTCAACTGATTCGCAAATTGGTTATTCATGAACAGTCAGTTATTCATGATTTTTGTTATTTATAATTCTCCAGAGATGTTTCCATCTTGGCCAAGCCGAGGGCGTTGGTGAGGTCGCCTCGCGTCCTCTCCAGCATGGACCGGGCCAGATCGCTCTTGCGGCGCAGCCCTCTGGTGATGGCATCAGGATAGTCGAAGAGCATGAGCAGGTAATAAATCTCCTCCATCACTCCCAGGAAATACTCTCCCTCCGTCGCCCTGCCGTTGCGAATCATGTCCAGGATGTGCCGGCGCAGCTCTCCTGTGGTGTCGCCCAGGCCGCCCAGATAATTCACCAGCTCCACGCCGATCTCGTCCGGCGTCAGGATCTGGTGGCGAGAGACTATGGAGTAGACGCTCCTCGCCTCCGCGTACTCCTGCTCCGCCCCGTCCACGAATCCTGCAAAGCGTATGTCCTGGTGATCCCGCAAAGCTTCCTGAATCTTCTTCAAGCCCAATGCCGCTTCGCTCATGTACCTCTCCGCCCCGGCCAGGTCGCCCCGATGTACGGAACGGATGGACGAGGAGCAGTTTCGAATCGTTTCCCTGGAAAGGCGATAGGCGTCTTCCCGAGCCCGATCTTTGCGCTCGAAGCTCGCGAGCATGCCCCTGGATAGTTCGTCGAAAGTTGACATATAGGTTTAGGAATTGGTGAATTTGCGGCACCGGATTTACGAATCAGTGCATTATTTTATGTTCTTCATTTTATGCTCAGCATTCCATGATTTTTATTCAATGTTCGTCATTTGCGGCATTCATCAACTAATGCTCATCATTCCACGTTCATCTTTTATATTCATCATTCCACGTTCATCTTTTATATTCATCATTCCACGTTCATCTTTATATTCATCATTCTATGCTCATCAATTTTTTGAGGCGATTTATCGACCTCTGCCCTTCTTCCAGTGAGCGGGACTCGGTGACAATGCGGCCTTTGTAATTTTTCATTGCCTGGGCCACCTTTTTCCAGGGCACGGTGCCGTTTCCCACCGGCAGATGCTCGTCCCTCTCGCCGTGGTTGTCGTGAACGTGCATGTGAATTACCTGGTCTTTGAGCTTCAGGAAATCTTCCACATTGCCGTTGGTGTTGGCGTGCCCCACATCGAAGATGAAACCCACGTTCTCCCGGTCCACCGTCTCAATGATGCCTGCGATCTCCTCCGGCCTGCGGCCAAGGATGGCGGGCATGTTCACCATGTTCTCCACGGCTACCCTCATGTCCAGCTCTGCGGCGTGATCCGAAACCTGCTGGATGCCCAGGATCGCCTGGGACCAGGCGGCATCGGGCAGTTGCATTCCCAGGGGCGAGAAGTGGCCGGGATGTACCACCGCCAGCCGGGCAAAATCGCCGGCAAGATCCAGGCAGTTCTTCATCTGGCGCACAGTCTCTTCCCAGATGGGCTGGTTCACGGATGCCAGATTCAGGTCGGAGTAAGGCAGGTGAACGGTGATGGTAAGATGGGTCGTCTCGACGATGTTCCTGGCCTCGGCAAGATTTTCGGGCGTGAGCCTCTGGCGGCCTTCGTGCACAATCTCCCAGCCGCTGTAGCCAAGGTCTTCCAATTGATATGCCCAGTCGAAGGGCCGGTCCACCAGCTTGCTGGACGAGAAGCTAAAGCACATTTTTCTCTACTCCTGCAGCTTGGTTTTCTGCCGCAACACCTTCTGCTTTGGCTCCTGCAAGTTCCTCCAGCTCGGTCTCGCAGATGGGCACGCCGTTTTCGGTCTGCGGGGCGAGCCAGTCGATCACACGCTCCCCGCCGGTGATTTGCACGTGCAAGGAACCGAGCGGCTCTTCCTCGGGCGGAAAGCTTACAATTCCCATGAACGCCGCCTGCTTGTTGAGCTGGAACTGAAAGACATCCCCGACTCGACCTCTCAGCATGACGGATCGTGCCGAATCCAGTATTTTCTGCTTTCTCAGCAATTCATGAAAGGCAAGAAGAGATGTTGGGCCGTCATAGGCATCGATGCGGTCGGTGCGAATGTCCATGATCAGGCCGGGAAATATCTTCTCGATGGCACAAACTACCTTCTCCACGCGCTCCGTGGGCCGGACGGTGGTGTACACTGATACCTCGATCGTTCTCATCGCCTCTAAATATGACTGGTCTTGTACCTGAGAATGGCAGCGATTCCTCCGAATGCCTTGTAAAGCTGCTGCCCTTCCTCGAACTCTGATGAGATGATCTTGACCTCGGCCCCGCACCCGTCCGCCAGCTTGGAGAGATCGGACACCAGATCCTCCTCCTCCGCCACGGATAGCGGGCTGCCGCATTTGAGGCAATTTCCCAGGACTGCAGACGCGCCGGAACGGGTCTGGCTGTCCGTGAAGTCACAACTGCGGTTGCTGCAAACGATCCTGGACCGGGTCTTGCGCAGATCCTCGGACAGCAGCAAAACCTCCACGGAACCAAGCTCCAGGTTGTGGCGAACCTCCGCCTCGCCGTAAGCCGCGAGGCCCTTGTCGCTCACCAGCTCCTTCATAAACCGGCGCATGACGATTTTGTCCTGGGTTACTTCCAGGTCCTGTAGCTGCTCCTGAGCCGCATCCACCAGCTCGTAGAGCCCGGACTCGTCCGTGTATGAGACATCCAGAGCCCCGAGAACTTTGCGCTGCAGCTCATGGTGCAGGAATCCGCCTTCCATGAACTCCTCTTTCGTGGGCGATGGACCGCCGATGAGGATGCCCTGCAGGTCCTTGGCATCGATGGGGAGGAATGCGTCATTGGCCGATTCGCCGATGCGGCCATAGAAATCGTGAATAGCGATCAAGCGAAGTTGCTGGAACCTGTGGCTGGACTGGCCGCCTTTCCTCTGCTTGCCGGGCACGGTTGAGGTGAGGTGCTTGAGCGGCTCGACGTATTTGCCTTTCAGGACGCCGATGGCCGCTTCGCGCCGGTCCAGGACGATGAGCCCGAAGGTTTTCTTGTCGGCCAGCATCTCCTCTAAGGGCCCGAGCAGAAATTGGGAATCGCAATGATACCTGTAAGTGATTATCGGGTCGGGCGGCTCAAGGGCCGTGCTGTACAATTCGGTCCTGTTGGCTCCTGCATCGACATTGCCGATGAAGATGACCACGCCGTTGGCCGGCGGCTTGGGGATCAATTTCAACCGGGACATGGCCGACTCAAGAGCGCCCTGCACGCTGAGCCTGGTGACTCTGGACTTGATGTTGGCCGCCTGTCCGTACTCTTCACGCAGTTGAGCGGTGACATCAGAGATCTGCTTGTCGGGAGGAATGTAAAGGGATATCAGCTCCGTGCCCCTGCCCGTCTTGCTCCTCAAGTCGTCGAGAAGACGCTTGAACTCGTATTTTTCCTGTGCGGTGAACTCCATCTCTGGTGAATCTCCCAAAAAAGCTCAACGGCCAAGATATAAAAGGCTTCGTGATGGCTGCAGTCAACGAATCGGCTCAGGCGTGAATCGGGATGCATGAGCCTGGGCAGATTCAATCGAATGCTGGATCCTGATTCAGGTTTATCTTGCAGAGAAAAATGAAAATCCGGAATATAGAAATAAAAATGCAAGAACAAAAATACAGAAACGAATGCAGGAATTGAAATGCAGAAAATAGAAAATACAGCAACTTGGAAATCTCAAAAATTCTAAAAATGAGCCAGCAATAATGGGACGATCATCATTACTATCTTAATTATCATAGTTAGATATTCAAAAGATTGCTCTAATATCTTCGATTTTGCATTTTCAATCAGATACAATAAACCTAACATAGAAATTCAAAAATTATTCGTATTCAAAAACTATATAAAGATATAAGTTATCTTATACTGCATGGATCAATTAGTCGTTCTCCAAGAAATTTACGAATCATTTTCCAAAGGAGGGGAAGGGCTCCAAAAGATCGACGCCAAGAAGATGTCAGGGAGCTGCCCCGATGAGGTGGCCAGGCTGCTGGACGGATCGAAGAAGGGACGGGTGGATGAGGATGTCTGCGAGAAGCTCTCCGGCAGCCTGACGGACGCCTACGAGATCAAGAGGCTGGGGGACATCTGCCGCAAGGCCGGGCTTCATCTCCTGGCCATAAAATCCTACAACCGGGCGCTGGCTTTGAGCCGCGATCCAATTTTGCGGCCCGTTCTGCTCAATAATCTCGGGCAGGCGTACGCCCGTCAGGGAGACCTGGCCCGCAGCCTGATTTATTATCAAAAGGCTGCCTCCGGCTTCGAGAGCGCGGGCGATCCGGGCGGCATGGCCCACGTACTGGGAAACCTGGGGGCGGCCTACAGACGGCAGAGAGATTGGGAGAACGCGATTGAATACTGCTACCGCAGCCTCAAGACCTTCCAGGAGACGGGAGACCACCTGGGAGTTGCGCAGATGACGGGAAGCCTGGGGCGGGTTTATGCCGAGATGGGGGAGAGAGAGCTTGCCGCACGGTATTTCGAGAAGAGCCTGGTCGATTTCCAGAAGCTCGGCGACAAGAAGAGTGCCGCCTGGGTGCTGGATCGAATGGGAAAGATCGCCGGCGAGAAGAAGGACTACGATCATGCTTTGGGCTACTACAACCAGAGCCTCTCCATTTTCCAGGAGCAGGGGCACAGCCACAGCGCCGGAGTTGTGCTCTCGGACCTTGGACGGATGTACCTTGGGATGGGCGAGACGGCAGCAGCTTGCGAAGCTCTGGAGAGGGCCGTTCGGCTCATTCCTCGCGGCATGCAGCCCTCCTACCAGAATGCTCTATCGGGCCTGGCAGCCGCTTACAGTGCCACGGCCAAGAGCTACCTGGCGGAGGCGGAGGACTGCAACCAAAAGAACGATGCAGCCGAGCTTGTCGCCCGGGCCAATGCGTCAAAATACTTTGCGCAAAGCTCGGACAGATTCCTGGAGCTGGCGTCCTCGCTAAATGAAGAAACGCCTGCCATAAAAGCCGCAGCCGGGATTGCCAGAAGCCGCTCTTACCTGGCCAAGATCTCCGCCAAGACGCCGGACGAAGAAGCGATGGCCTTGAGCGAGAGGGCGCTTTCCGCCCTGGATTTGGCCGGCGCGAACTGCGATGAGCAGACCGGGGCGAAGATTGAGGGCCTGAAGCGAACGCTGTCCGGCCTGAAGGAGGCCAGGTCCGTCGGCTTGCTGGGCAGCGAGCCCTGGAGGCTGGCCAAGGCGGTATCCAATGCTTGTGAATATCTCATGGGTGGGTCTGCCGCACCCGGTGAGGCCAACGGTCACATCTGCGACGCCCTTCGCAATATCGGCGCAAGCATCGATGCTGAATCAGGCCGGAAGGACCCGGCAGAGAAGCTAAAGGCCACGGCTGCCGAGCTGCGCCGGGCCGAATCGCGCTTTTCCGCAGGGGAAAGAGATCTGGACAAGCTGAGCGCGGCCAAGATCAACTG
>JAJRAT010000033.1 GCA_028682845.1 Methanothrix sp.
AGAGCGCCTCCCCACAGAAACCGCTTCAGCCCGGGAAATCGCTCGAAAAGTTTCCTGGCCGTGATGCTCTTCACCCTTTGGCTGATCTTCGACAGTTTCAAAAATAGAGTTCTTTGAAAACAGATAGTTACGGGACATAAATCGGTTTATGGCACTACAGGCTCGGGAGCACCATCGAGCCGCATCACCCGGCTGGGAGGTCGAACTCCAGCGACCTTCAGGACCTGATAGGCGACTCCCTGGAAGTCGGTGCGGATGAGATAGGGTGTCCCATCAAGAGTCATCCTGATCGCCTGGAGCTGCTTGAGATCTCGCATGAGATCAGGCCAGGACGTCTCCACCTTCTTGTCATCCAGTCTGGCCTGAAGATCAACCTCGAGGCGCAGGGCAAGGAAGCTTGCGACGATATGACCGATCGACGTGTCATCCCGTTGATGGTAAATGGGTCGAACCTCAAGGGTGGATTTCTCCTTGCGAAAGGTGCGCTCAACCCGCCACAGGCCCTTGTAGGTCTTGGCCACCTCGGCGGGAGAGAGACTCGTGTTGGTGGTGAGCACGAACTTGCCATCCAGACGTCGATCGGCCTCGACCGCCTGCTGGTTGATGGTGACACCACCCTTGAGCACCTTGAGGAACCGGGCAAAGCCCTTGTTGCCAATGACCGCCTTGGGCCCCTTGGTAGCGAGCGTCTCTTCGAGCTTCGTCAAGATCGCTTGCCGATCTCTCTCGTCCTTGGCAGCTTCCTCAGGGCTGAGGCAGACCACGTAGCGGCGATCGCCAACGACTACCTCCTTGACCTTGAGGTTGGAAGCGACCTCCTGGTAGCGGCCGGCCCGGGAGAGTACCTCTTCGGTAACCTCCGTCTGCCGACGCATCCGGCAGCCGAGCACGTAGTCGAAGGGAGCGCTTTTGTGTTCACTCAGCGCCTTGACGGTCTTCTGAGCCATCATCGCCCGATCGGCAACGACCACCACCCGCCCGATCCGGAACCGTTCTCTGAGCTTGGTGATCACCTGGCTGAAGGCTTCGATGTCGGCGGTGTTGCCGGGGAAGACCTCCCAGGCAACCGGCCAGCCCTGAGCGTTTACGGCAACGCAGAGCACAAACTGGGGAAGTTCCGGTCTCCGGTCTCGGGAGTACCCTCGCTTGCGGTACTCGGTCTCCTCATCCCGATAGACGTAGGTCGAGGTGGTATCGAGAAACAGAAGATCCAGCTGCTGACTGAAGAGATCCCGGTCCCGGAAGAAGAGCTCCCGCTCCAGCTCGGAGCGAACCTCATGGAGGAACCCGGTGGTACGGTAGAGGTGCTGAAGGGCGAGCTCCTCAAAGCCTGGGCACTCGACGGTCTTCAGCCACTGGCTCCCCTGGAGGTCACTGCCCGGCTCGCAAAGCCGTTGCAGCGCCAGGGCGAAGCTTGTCCGCTCGATATCGAAGCCGAACCGTCGGCCGGCGGCAAGGGGGTGGATGACCTCCGGCAATCGTTGCCGCTCCCAGAGTTTGCCGAACACCAGGGGTGGCCCCCAGAGCTTGGCGGTGCAACTCGTGATCTTCGGGCCCCTTGTCGCTGAGATGACCCGCAGTCGCTCGGAGAAGCGCGACAGGCTCTCCATGAGCGCTTCGATCTGGCCTGATGCCTTCAAGTGATCGAGCCGGCCGAGGGTTGCGAGTATCCGCTGCCGTACCGTCTTGCCATCCCGGTAAGACTCTACGACTTGTAGGTACTCATGGGGCCGCTCTTTCGAGCCACTTTTCTTTGCTCTAAAGAACATGGCCGTACTATACGGAAAGTGCAGTGGCCATGTCAAGAGGGATGAAGTATTTTTTTGGCACTACATTTTTCGCAAAAAGCAGAGAAAAATTCGGTAACTCATTGATTTTCCTCAATGCAGATTTTTCACAAGCCCTCAAACTGTCGAAGATCAGCCAGACAGAAGCGTGAACCAGCTCCGCCTTGACATAAAGGAGGATACTATGTTGAATGGATTGTCTATCAAATACCTTCCGTTCCTTCTATGTGTCATGATTCTCCTACCGAATATCTCCTTTGCATTTAATGAGAAGGTCCGCTGCCAGGCATTCAAGGATGCCATAGCTCTTTGTCCGAAGGATCTAAAATCATATTTGACGCAGAACTTCGAGGCGGCTCACGAAGGAATCCATTTTGCCGATAGAAATAGACAATGGCATTCTTCCATCCGGCCTCAGGATGGTGAGGTTTACTACGGGCGCATTGTCAAAGACTTACGCGAAGGCAAATTTGATGATTACAATACAGCGCATCGCTTTGGAATGCTGGCTTGTTTTATCGCAAAGACGATATCTCCGGGCGACTATCACTCGCTTCAGAACCTGATTCCAGAAAAAGTTGTCTATGACGGCTTCCAGGAGGTTGCCGACGTCAATGCCGGCATGTCCGGATTAGTTACCAACTACAGAAATCCGTATCAACATAACATGAGCAAGAAAGTAAACGACTTCCTTTACAACGCCGCAGTCAACCAAATTGTTGACCACTGGACCACGGCATGGCGCGCTGGCGGGAAAGAAACCGGACTGTTCGCTGCGCGGGGAACAAAGATATCTCACAAAGAAGAGGTGCTCCATTTCAGTGGCGGTATCGGTTGAGGGTTTCGGAAATGATCGCCAGGTCTGCCGATACAATATTCATTGCCTACCTCACCTCGATGACGCCCCCGCTCTGCTCGACGACCTCGCCGATGACCGCCGCGTCCCAGATCCCGGCGCTCCGGAGACCGGAGACCGCATCTCGCGTCTCAGCCGCGGGCACGGCGAGG
>JAJRAT010000117.1 GCA_028682845.1 Methanothrix sp.
AGAGTCTGCGAACTTGTTCAGAGCCGCAGGCAGGATGAAGGTCGCTAGGCCAAATATGACGATGGCTAATATCTGGTCGGTTAGTGAGGTCACCTCCGATCACCTCCGAAAGACAAAAATGCAGTTCATAATTAATAATAGTTACGGTCTGATTAGCTGAGCTAAAAAAAATCGAGATACAAATACCGCTGAAATTGGAAATAAAGCATCGGTAGAATAGTTGAAGAACATAACAATAAAAAAAAATGTGCAATGGGACGGCATCATTGAGTTTGCCGTTTCATTCACGGCTTTGCCGCCAATCCCAATGCTCGAACTACCTCTTGACTTAACTTAAGGCCCAACCTCAGATGAACTTCGGCCTCTCGGAGAGCTTAACGGGCATTGGCAGTCTGCGCCAGGGCTTTCCGGCGGTCTCTGCTGCTATCCGCTTGCGCAGGTCCTCGATGCTCATCTTGGCCTTGGCGGGCACTTTTGGTGTGGAATCGGCCCGGACGGTTACGGTAAGCTGCCCGGAAGACAGTTCCTCGTCGCCGATGACGACCACATAGGGTATCCACTCCCTTCCCGCATCGCGGATCTTCTTTCCGACCGTCTCATCTCTCTCGTCGATATCGGTTCTGAATCCCAGCTCGCCGGCGATCTCAAAGGCCCGAGCCTGGTGGCGCTCTGCGACGGGAATGATTCTGACCTGCGTGGGCGAGAGCCAGGTTTGCAGCATGGGCAGCTTGCCTTCTTCCGCCTCGCGGGCCGCCTTTTCCAGGAGGGCGTACATGACCCGCTCGATGGCTCCGGAGGGAGAGCAGTGCAGCAAGATGGGCTGCTTCTTCTCGCCGGCCTCGTCGATGTAAGAGATGTCGTAGCGTGCCGCATTTTCCACATCGATCTGCACAGTGGAAAGAGCGCTGGCTTTGTCCAGGGTGTCCACGAAGTTGAACTCAAACTTGAGGACGAAGTAGAAGAACCTCTCATCCCACATCTCGATGAGCACGGGCTTCCCGACAATGTCCACCAGGCTTTTGATGAACTCCTTGTTCTCGCTATAGAAGTCCTTGGTGAATCGGATCGCGACTTCGTAGTCGTCGAGGTTCAGTCCGACCTCTTTGAGCACGGCGATGCTGGCCAGGTACTGCTTGCGGAACTCTTCCGTCGCGGACAGCATGTCGCGGGTCAGGGTGTGCATATCCGGCATGGTGAAGGCCCTCAGGCGTCGGATGCCCACCAGCTCGCCGCGCTGCTCGCGCCGGAAGCTGTACCTGGTGATCTCGAACATCTTCAGGGGCATGGCCTTGTAGGAGATGGTCATGTCGTGGCCCATGAGGAACTGGCCGAAGCAGGCGGCAAAGCGCAGGAAGAGCTTCTTCTTGTCCGCCTCGATCTGGTACTGGCGGGCGGGGAAGCGGTCGAGGTACTTCTTGAGCGTGGGGTGCTCCATGTCGTACATGATGGGCGTCTCAACTTCCATCGCGCCCATGTCCGCCGCCTTGTCCAGCACAAGGTTCTCCAGCAATGATTTGACCATCCTGCCTTTGGGATAGTAGCGCATGTTGCCGGGGTCTGATCCCGGCTCGTAGTCCACCAATTCCAAGCGCCTCATCAATTCCACGTGGGGCGGCACCTTGTCCACCGCTCTTGCCTTGGAGATCTCGTAGTTGGTGAACTTCTTCAAATTGTCGTGGCCCTTGAAGTCGAACTTGTCCGCATCTATCAGATCTCCGTTCAGGTCCATGACCTTCCAGTAGGAGACGGCCTTGGCCTCGGACTTTAGCGCCTCGGAGACTACCTCGCCCTCGCCGAGCTTGATGGAGCGCGACAGCTCGGAGAGCGGATGGCCCTTGCAGCTCAGCGTAAAGGCTTTGTACCAGCCGAAGGGAGCGCGCATGACCTCAAAGTTCCCGGAGAGCGTCTCCTGCAATCCTTTGAGGATTTTTATGGCCGTCGCGGGGGTAGAGAGGTTGGGGCTCAAGTGCGCGTAGGGGTAGAGCATGATCCGGGCGGCGTGGACCTGTCCGGCCACGTCGGTGATCTGCTTGGCACCCTCGGCTATGACGGCTTCGGGGTCGTCCTCGTCGAACTTCTCCACGGCAATGAAGGCGCAGAGGGCTTCCTCCAGCCTGCCCTTCTTGGCCTGGTCGTCGATCTCTTCTGCCATCTTCGTAGGCCGCTTGGCCTCGAACTCGATGAAATCAGAGTGAATAAGGAGTAACTGCAATAGGGGTCACCTGATGCAGGTCAGAAAAGCATGATTATAGTTCAATCTTTCGACAGAGAAGGAACTCGATTATTTTGCCCTCACATTCTTTCCTGATTTCACACACTGAGCAACTGAATAGATTTATCATCTCATCTCACTCAGGATCGCAGCAGTATTCTTCAATCCCGGATTATCTGCAGTCCCAACGAGATATAAAAATAACTAAAATAATTAAAAATATATAATTAGTCTCATTTGCATCACACTTTCTTGAACACCCCGCCCCCTACCGTCATTCCGTCGATGCCTACTTCCTGGTAGTACAGCTCGATCTCAGTAGGTGAGTTCACAGAGCCCCAAAGCATGCCGTTTTCATCCACTATCGTGATGGATTCGTTGTCCTGGCTCAAGACTCCAAGGATGATCTCTTCCGATCTCGGGCTTCCTTTCGGGATCATCATGCCTGAGAACGATCGTCCATTCTGCTCGGTTATGGTCAAGTTCCACCCTTCACCGGGCCAGTAGGAAACCGTTTCATTCGGCTGCCACGCCGTATTCTTGTCGTATCCTACAAAATCCATGACGCCTGTCCA
>JAJRAT010000006.1 GCA_028682845.1 Methanothrix sp.
CATCTGACCAAGTTCTTCGGCGGCACGGATGCGATGGAGGTGATCGTGCAGGGCGATGACCTCACCGATCCCAAGACTTTGCAGTGGATGGATAGATTTGCGTCCTACGAAGTCGATCATCGAAAAGAAGTGCGTTCCGCCATAAGCATCGCCACCTACATAAAAGCTGCAGGCGGCGGACAGATTCCCGACGACAAGACGGTAATTCGAGGGGTTCTCGATCAGCTTCCTTCAACAGTCACCGATCAGTACCTGAACGATCACGATACCGCTCTGATCAAATTGGATCTCGGCAACTCTCAGGACAACATAGGAGAGTCCGGAATCCTGGAATTGAAGAATGAGATCGACAAAGATATCATCTGGCTTGAGCCTCCGCCCGGCATCTCCGTCACCCAAACCGGAAAGGGATATCTGCTCTCCTCAGTTATCGTGGGGCTTACTACCGGCAGGATTGAGATGACCGTTCTCGGCCTGGTACTCATCTACCTGCTGCTTTTGATCATCTACAGAGATGCCATCAAGTCGCTCCTGCCCATCGTCCCCATGATTATCGTTATCGGCTGGATGGGCGGAGCTATGCACATCCTCGGCATCAGCTACACGCCCATGACCGCAACTCTTGGCGCACTGGTCTTGGGTGTCGGGTCGGAGTATGCCGTGCTCATAATGGAGAGGTTCTATGAGGAACTGGGCAAAGGCGGGGATATCATGGATGTTTTGAAGAAGACCTTTTACCGCATCGGCACGGCCATTGCTTCATCCGGGCTGACGGTGGTCTTCGGATTCTCCGCCCTGGTGTTCTCTCCCTTCATGATCACCTACAACTTCGGGGCGGTGACGGTTCTTTCCATGATCGTCGCCCTGCTCATGACGTTCACCGTTTTTCCGGTGCTTCTCATCAAGCTGGAGTCGAGAAGGCAAAAATTCGAGGCGGCACGCACGAAGTTGAGAACTGTGGCCAAGAGGGCCTGTCCATCGCGGCGATTGGGGCAAGGCTAAAACTAAAAGTGAGTCTGCACTTTATCCTACATCTGATTTTCAAATTTGGCTCTCCATCTTCAATCGAGCTTTTCGATCGAGCCCTTGAATAGCCCTTGAATTCGGCTCTATTTTGCTGCTGCCACAAACCTCTCCGGAACCATTTTTACAAACGGCCTCCGGGAGATCAGCAGCCAGAGCGCCCCGCAGATCAGGCCTGTCAGGATATTCATGATTCCCAGGACGAGGATGGTGTTGCTCCAGCCGAGCGATATGACGGTCATGCCGATGCTGCCCATGAAGATGCCAAAGCAACTCATGAGTGCCGCAGCCGAACCCGTGTCCTCCTTTTGCTGCTCCAGCATCAGGTTGGCACCGGGAGTGCGGACGGCGCTGGCGGCGACGGTCGAGGGCAGCAGGAGAATCGCGAGGAGCCAGGGGCTGTGCCCACCGAGCACTGCCACCAACAGCCCGCTCAAAGATACGGCGGCAAAGCAGACGATGATAATCGACCTGCGGCTTGCCGCCTTCGACACTCGCATGTAGAGCATGGGCCCTGCGATCATGCCGAAGGCATTGAGGGCGAAGTAGTAGCTGTAGGTCTGTTCGCTCAGACCGAATCCGTTGATGTAGATGTACGAGGACGACGCGATAAAGGCGAGCGAGGAGACGCTCAGCAGGGAAAATACCACCAAAAGCGATGAGAAGCCCGGATTCCTGGCAACTTTTCCAAGACGTGTGACGGCGTCCAGCATCGATCCGGTAGAGCGTTTGTCGATCGTCTCTTGCAGGGCAATGCTTCCGGCCAATGCCAGGAGCCCGATAGCCGCCAGCGCCCAAAACATTCCACGCCAGGACATGAATTTGAGCAGTAGAGCGCCAAGGACCGGGGCAGCCGCCGGAGAGATCAGGACCATTGATTGAACCAGCGCCAGGATAGGCTCGCGGCTCTTGCTGTCATAGACATCCTTGATCATGGCCGTGGCTACCGCAAAGGCCCCGCTGCCGCCGACTGCCTGCAGAATGCGAAACAAAATGAGGTGATAGATATCCGAGGATACCGCGCATCCGATGCCCGCCAGGAAATAGATGGAAAGCCCGATGAGCAATACCGGCCTGCGGCCATATTTATCGCTGAGCGGACCCCAAAATAGGGTTCCGGCGGCAAAGAAGACGAAGAACAAGATCAGTGTCAGGTTGGCTAGATCCGCAGAGACGCCGAAGTACTTTGCCATCCCCGGCAAGGCGGGAAGATAAAGATCGGTAGACAGTGGCACGAAGGCGCTGAGAAAGGTTATGAGGGCGATCAGCCCCCGCTCTCCCAGGTATTTCTGCCTTTGGTTTTGAATCATTTCCTGTTGTGATTGTGGTTCTTGCAGTCTCATCGCCTCTTTTTTGCTTCGGATGGTCTCTCTTGCCCACGGGCAGATGAAGATAGCGATGCCGAATGGGAAACCATTTGACCTGGAATTCGCAGGCTATTAGTGCTTATAACGCAATAACCTCGTTATATAAATATGTCCACATGATTTATGCATGGCTTAAGCATATCGATATCTTGAAGTATCCATACGAATTTCCACCTAGGTTATTTCGCTGCAAGCCCTTAACGGACATGAATCCTCGGCAGAGTCCTCTGTTTAACTCGTAGGATTGCGAAGGACGAAGCGGGAAGTCCCCGGCCTTTAGGCCGTGGGATGAAAGCGAAGTCCTTTGCCCATATTACTTTCGCCCTGCACTCAAATTATATAAGAAGGGATA
>JAJRAT010000096.1 GCA_028682845.1 Methanothrix sp.
CGCATTTCCCTGCAACATATCCCTGGACCGCGCGGCTGCACACTATACTCCTGCACCCAAGGATGAGCGCTGCTTTGGCGAGAACATGGTCAAGCTGGATGTAGGTGTGCATGTGGACGGCTACATAGCGGATGCGGCCATCACCATCGACCTGGGCGGCCACCCCGAACTTGTGGAAGCTTCCCGCGCGGCCCTTGATGCAGCGCTGAAGATGATCCGCCCCGGCATCAATACCTCTCAAATCGGGTCCGTCATCGAAGAGACCATTCTCGGATTCGGCTACAAGCCCGTGTCCAATCTGACCGGCCACGGCCTCTCCAGATATGAAGCGCATGATGATCCCATCATACCGAACAGGGCGATGGAAAAGGGCGTCATCCTGAAAGAAGGAGATGTCATTGCCATCGAGCCCTTCGCCACGAACGGCTCGGGCAGAATAAGCGAAGCGCCCATCAACGAGATTTACGGTTTTTCCGCTTCAAGGCCGGTGCGGCTGCCCCAGGCCCGCGAACTGATGCGCCAGATCCGGGAGAATTATAAAACGCTTCCCTTCGCCAGACGCTGGCTGAAGGGCGAGAGGGCGGAATATGCTCTGATGCAACTGTTGCGCAGCGGCGCGGTGCACACCTACCCGGTGCTCTGGGAGGTGGAAGGAGCTTTGGTCTCCCAGGCAGAGCATACCGTGGTGATCTTAGAGGATGGATGTGAGGTAACAACCCGGCCCTAAATCATTATTCATATTACTCATAGGCCGGTTATCGTTTTTTCTTTTTGAATTTTGAATCCCTATCATTGAATCCTGATCATCTTCTTTGCATTTCTTCTCGCGGCCCCGGTCGTACCTACTCCTCTCCGGAGTCCTCGCTGCCGTCGTCATCCTTGTAGCTGTCGTCTCCGAGCATCGCCGCGCAGATGGCATCGATGCCGTCCATCAGCTCCGCCGTCATGCAGTAAGGCAGCTCGCCAAGCTCAGGGAGTGGCTCTCCGCCGATGACTCGCGCACCAACCTGGCTGAGCAGATCAAAGGCATCGTCCAGGTTCTCCTGCTGCTCGGCGGCGATGGCCCTTTGCACCAGCTCATCCAGGGGGCTCTCGCGATCAAAGTTGCCGGTGATATAGCGCTGACCGGAAACGAATACTGCTGCGAGAGACGTCTTGAGGGATTCCAGCATCAGGTCCGCATCCTCTCCCAGAGACTCATGCTCCTGGAAGACAATCGATCTTATGTTCGCGATCTCCGTGATGGCCTCTTCGGGCGTGATGATCTCGCGCTCGCATCTGGCGATGACCTTCAGGCAGGCCAGCACCACATCGTCCATGATGTAGATGAAAACGGCACCTGTGTTCTTCTCTTCAGATTCGGTCAGCTTGAAGTTGCTGTCTTTAACCTTATTCATCCAGTTGAGCCATCGCTTCTGGGTATAGAATTCTTCTTTCATCGTAAAAATCATCCATCCTTTTTTTGCTTTTATCTGTACGTCTCCACCAGGGCTACCCTCTCGATGACCAGCTCTTCCACGCGGTCGATGCCCACGGCTTCAATCTCTTCTTCGGAAATATTAAAAGTCTCTTTTACGGCTTTGATTTGAAATGAACAGCCCTGTTCATCCTGCTCGATGATCCCGCTCAGCTCTTCCTTATCCGGCCACCGTCCGTCCGACTTCGAGCGAACCAGGACCAGGGCCACCCGCTCTGTGGCATCGGAGATTCCCATGAGCATGGCCCGCTCGATCTGCCGCTCTCCTGCGGCATAGCGCAGGATCTCGACACCCGGATCTTTGGCGATGTTCCGTCCGAGGTCGAAGGCGGCAAGCGCCTTCTCTGCAGCAAAGGCGATATGCTTCTCGCTCACGACTTTGTCTGCATCCATCGCCTGGGCAATGCAGTCATGGCTGGATTGAAGGCTTCGCAAAGCCGATATCAACTCCGTCCTGTTTCGGGTGGCGGGCTTTCCGAAGAGCAGGCGAATCTCATTCATTATTGAAGATCTGGCAAGGATGTTTAAAACCTTACGGTCTTTATCGGCAAAATTCTTTATCGGCAGGATTCTTCATCATCCGAATGCGTCTGCCGCTCATCCATGAAACAAATTTTCTCTGACATCTTGGGTTCGTTCCAGCAATTCTTCACGAAGGAACTCATTATCAAGCAATTCTTCATCAAGGAATGAGCTGCGCAAAATTATAATTCAAAGCCGATAATATTAGCAAAAGAAGCACTCTTGGCAGTTGCAATTATAAAATCTGAGAAAGGGCAGGATCTCTGCCCGTCAAAACTAATTTTTAGTTGAATCAAACCAGGCCGGCACGCTGCAATCTGAGCAGATCGGCGGTGTTCAGCTTCTCGCCCTGTCTGAAGTGGGTCAGGATCTCCTCGGCCTCGCGCTTGGCAACCTCTTTGGCGCGATCTTCCTTGATATCCCGGTTCTTCTTCTTCATGCCCACTATTACCTTCTCGAAGTCGCGAACCTCTCTTTGGGTGCGGATGAACTCTTTGTGCTGTTCATCGGCGGCCTCCTGGGCCTTCACGAACTCTTTATGGGCAGCATCGGCTTCAGCGCGAGTCTGATCGGCTTCCTTGAAGGTAGCGATCATCTGGTCATGATATTCCTGGGCCAGCTCCGCGAACCTGGTGACCTGATCATGGTGTCCGGAAGCCTCGTCTCTCATGGCCTGCGCTTCATCCAGGAGCTTTCTCAGCTCTTCGTTCTTCTCAAGCTGCTCTTTGCGGCTCCGAAACTCCGAGTGTAGGGCGGCGATCTTATCAACCAGTTGCTTCTCTTTGTCCGGGCTCAGGACTTCCGTCTGCTGCCTGAACTCCAGATGATCTATCTCCCGGCGCAAGTCTCTGATGGAGCGCTCGCCGGTGAGATTGTACTTCTTGCGGATATCGTCAATCCTTGCATAGAGCTGGTTGGTCTTCTCGTTGTACTCGTCCCTTTGCTTCTTGGCCTCAGCCACATTCTTATTGTTCTCGTCCCGCAGCTTCTTGAGCTCCTGTGCCTTATCAATCAGCTCTTTGGTGGATTTGTTGAGCTCATTTCGCTTGGCGGCCCACTTGCTCGCTTCAGCATTCAGTTGGCTGCGTCTATCCTTGAAGGCAAGGGACTCCTGCCTGAGTTTGCCTCTCTTATCTTCCAGTTCTGCCAGCATCCCCCGTTTGTCCTCCTGTTCCAGCACCCTTGCTGGGGTTCTAGTCCCGCTCCGGGACAAAAAACCCGGGAACCCTTCACCCGAAGGCGAAGCGCTTCTCTCACGGCACTATCCATATTGGGGTTTCAGTATGCTTATCTATCGATCCAATGATGACGCGTGTAGTATAACTATTATTTGTGCTCGAAATTATTCTTGAGCATCCTGGCTTTATTGCCATTAATGCAACCAAAAGATAACCTTCTCATAGGATCGACAGGAACGAGCATACTATTACATATCGAGAAAACCCTTTACGTATTAATCTTTTGGTTATGCGCTCTTCTGAGCACCGGCTTTCGATTATAATATCGCTTATAGAATCCTAAAATTTTTATGATTAAAAGTTTTATCCAGCATACAAATAATAAATGCGTTTATCGGTTATGGTTACCATTTTTATGCCTCGAATCCCGGTTTGTCGCGCTTGATTTCGCAGTTTTTTGCATAAAATCGGCCCCACATCCGTGAATCGATATTGCGGAGTCGCCGTTTGGTTTTGGGACAGTAGCCGCTTTCCGGTTTATCTCCACATAAATGCGATCATGGATGCGATCATGGCCGATTCAAGGGGCAAGCCCTAATATATAATCTGTTTGCAGCAATACGAAACCACCCTTTAGATTTATAAACAGCAATCAACAGATTAAAATAGGTGAGTTGACTTAGACAATACAGGATCATTAGATATAATAGCGTTATTCGCTTTAGATGGAGGGATTGATCTGAAGAAAGCTATGCTAGCAGTATCGATAGCGATGGTTTTAGTTGCACTTATTGGCAGTTCAATGGCCGCTCAGTCGGTGCTTTATCCGGCGACACTCGCATATCCAAATGCGTATGAAGAGAAGAATACCACATTCACTTTCGAGCAGAGCGTGCAGGGCAATGGCTATTTCATGACATACCTGTATGCCAAGGCCGGAAACGTTGCAGTGAAGAATTACGCTCACGGCAGCGGTTCCATTAACAACGAGGCCCTTCTGACCTACCAGAAGTTGAACCGTTCCACTCGCAATGCATACTCCGACTACAACGACTTCAACCAGAATTGCATCCAGTTCAAGGAAGATGTCGCCATGGTTTATGCACCCATGAGGATTGCCGTCGGAACCGGCTACTATGCCGCCAATCCAGTAGACTACAGCTCCCTGCTCAAAGAGAGGACCGAGCTGAAGAACTACCGCGCCGGCACCAGCATGTTGCACGAGGTTGAGTACGCCCATGCCCTGGATAAGGAATTGGAAGTCGTTGCCAAAGAGAAGTTCAACCACACCTATGATCCGGAATGGGTCGGTGTAGGATACTCTCAGATGAAGATCAATGAGGATGTAACGGACGGCAAGGCTCACATCGGTGTTCTGCAGGCCAATGATGATTGGACCGGTATAGACACATACCGCGATGTAAGCACACTCTCTGGCAGCAAGCAGTTCTTCGCCTGGAAGAATCCCTCCATCGAGATCGATGAGGACTACTGGGGAACCTACCACATCGAGAAGAACATGACCCTCGAGGTACCTTACCACCTGGTTCAAAAGTCCGATGACTGGCTGCCCTGCTGCTTCGGCGGCTTCAGCGACATGTCTGCCTACGACCAGAAGATCTTCAAGTCTGCCAAGGGCGTCTTTGACTGCACCTGCTTCAAGGCACCCACCCAGGCTCAGTTCCCAAGGGTCTACAACTAAATAAGGGATTTTTCCCTTATTCTTTCCTTTTATTCTTTATTCCGTGGCTTGTTTGGCCTTATTCTATCGCTTGATTTTCGCGGCGGTACTGATTCGCTTGGGAAAAACCATTTATTGCAGGCTTGGGCAATTGTTGCCATGCAATTCGCAGAATGGGAGCCAATTTACCTTGCCATTCTCTCCGATTTCGGTTTCCTGCAATCCGGGGATGAAGAAGCGGCAATATTGCTGTGCGATCTCCTTTGCGGCAGGATTTCGCCATTGTCTGCAGTGAAGGAACGAATATCCGGCCATAATGTGCTGGTCATCGGAAATGCGCCGTCGCTAGGATCGGAGCGGGATAGTCTTGATGATTTAGAACTGCGAGAGGCGGCGAGAACGATCGCAGCAGATGGAGCAACAGCAGTCCTCTTAGACCGGGGAATCATTCCGGATATCATTGTCACCGACCTTGACGGTCCGTTCGATGCCATTCTTCAGGCGAATTCGCGAGGCGCGATTGTCGTGGTGCATGCTCACGGAGACAATTTGGATGCCTTGAGGAGATGTGTGCCCAAGCTAAAAAATGTCGTAGGAACCGCGCAGTGCCGACCGCCGGACGGCCTCTGCAACTTCGGCGGATTTACCGATGGGGATCGATGTGTCTTCCTGGCCAGGGAATTTGGAGCGGCCTCGATAAAGCTGGTTGGCTTTGACTTTGAGGACGAGAGCGTTACGCCCCGCAAGAAAAAGAAGCTGGGATGGGCAAAGAAGCTGATAGAGATGGCCATTGGTCAATAAATTTGGGCCGACCGAATCGGACGACAAAAAAATCGTGTCGCAATGCCTTTCCCGATCAGCGGCTCAAGCCTGTTCAAGCAATTCGAGAATGGGCTTGAGAGACTGGTCGGCGACATCTTCGGCATCTTGGCTCGCATCGATGATCGCAAAGCGTCCCGGCTCCAGGGCGGCCAGCCGCCGGAAATTTTGGTCAACCTCACATAAGAACTCCTGCCGCTCGAATTTCTCGCGCTCGGGACGCGATTGCATCCTCTGCAATGCCAGGGCCGGGTCCAACATAAAGAGCAGAGTTTTATCCGGACGCCTGTTCCACGGGCTGTAAATCTCCCTGATCCATTGCACGGGGTCCGGTACCACCCCGCGAAGGGTAACTCCCTGATATGCTGCCGTCGAGTCTGCATATCGATCTGAGACAATTATTGCACCCTCTTGCAGTGACGGATTGACCAGCTTCTCCAACTGGTCCGCATGGTCGGCCATGAAGAGAAATAGCTCCGCCATGCGCGTGGCCACGGACGGCTCCGAGCCGCCGGATGAAGAGAGCTGTGCCTTCAGAATCTTGCCGGCCTGGCCGCCGGTCGGCTCTGCGGTGAGGATGACCCTGCGCTGCGGCACTGCCTCCTGTAGCCTTTTTGCGATGAGCCTCGCCGCGGTGCTCTTTCCCGAACCGTCGATGCCTTCCAAGGTTATGAGGAACCCATTCACGCGATATTGCAGAAACGGCAAAGAAGATCAAATTATCGTCATGGATTAATCATAATTAATGGACGATATTAATGTTGAATTATGCTGAACTATAATGGTTATTTGTCGCCCGATACTAACTCTGGCACGTCATTCGCCGGTTATCCGCAGTCAGTCCAGTAACCCTCGCAGCGGGCGTCTGTACCGCATTTGGGTTGTCTCATGGTCATAGGTAGACCATAGTGTCAATATCCTACCACGAGGACCTATCAATGCGGCCTGTATTCCCTTTCTTGCACCGGCACTCACAGCTAAAACAACTTCTAAGCTCGTGACAGCCCTCTGAAGGGACATGACAAAAATGCTGCGTGGTTTTATAAAGGTTTCTGCATGAGCGGAGGAACATTTTTCGGGCTTCTCCGCGCCGCTGCCTAGTAAGGTTTAAGTCGAAGTTCTACATTAACAATGCTGAGGTGCTTCGTTTGACCGACAAGATCTATGTAATTGGGCACAAGAGTCCGGATACCGATTCTGTAACATCTGCAATAACCTATGCCAATCTGAAGAACGCCCTGGGAATGAAGGAAGCCGTCCCTGCCGCTGCAGGCGATATCAACGGCGAGACCAAATTCCTGCTGGACTACTTCAAGGTCCCCTATCCCGAGAAGCTCACCGATGCCACCGACAAGAAGGTCATCCTCGTCGATCACAATGAGATGGCTCAGGCCGTGGACAAGCTCAACATGGAGAATATCGTTGAGGTTATCGATCACCACAAGATCGGCGGCCTCGCCAACGGCAAACCCATATTCTTCCTCAATGAGCCGGTGGGCGCTACCGGCGGAATTATCGCGAACCTCTATGAGCAGAACAATGTCGCCATCAGCAAGGAGATGGCCGGCCTGATGATGTCCGCGATCCTCTCCGACACTGTGCTCTTCAAGTCTCCCACATGCACACCGCGCGACAAGGCAGCAGTCGAGAAGCTGGCCAAGATCGCAGGTGTCGACCCGATGGCGTTCGGCATGGAGCTGCTCAAAGCCAAGAGCAATATGTCCTCCAAGTCCGCCAAGGAAATTCTCATGGGCGACTTCAAGAAGTTCGACTTCTCCGGAACCAAGGCAGGCGTCGGCCAGGTCGAGGTTATGGACCTCGCGGACCTCGCACCCAAGAGAGCGGCCATCCTCGATGAGATGAATAAGATGAAGGATGCCGAGAAGCTGGATATGGTTGTTCTCATGCTCACCGATGTCATGAAAGAAGCCAGCGATCTCCTCTTCGTGGGCAATGCAGGCGCAGCGGCAGGATTCGAGAAGGCCTTCGGCGGCAAGCTCGCCAACAACTCCCTCTACAAGGAGAAGTGCTTGTCCAGGAAGAAGCAGGTCATCCCGCCTCTGGAAGGCGCTTTCAAGAAGTAAATATTCCCAACTTGGCCATAGGTGGACGAATCCACCTATTTTATTTTCCTGATCTTTGCTTGGATTCTTCAGATTTGCTTAGATTCTTCTGATTCGACTAGATCCATCTGCATTAGACTCTTCTGCGTTGAATAGATTTTTGATGTTTTATTCTTTAACACACATTGTTCTATCGGCTCGGATGCACATTCTCCCCATTAAATCGCACCAGCGGCTTGGAGAGATGCCTTCGGGCACAGGGGGGCACCTCATAAAAGCCCTTCACCAAATCCCTTATTACCGTTCTGCGCTCGCGATCCGCGGATTTGGTTTTGCAGCGCCGGCAGCGATAGCCCTGCCCTTTTCCTGC
>JAJRAT010000036.1 GCA_028682845.1 Methanothrix sp.
ATCCTGAGATTTACCTGACCACGCAGAACGGCGTAGAGCTGAAGCTCGATGCCTGCCCCTGCGGCGGAGAGCTGGTGAAGGACAACTGCGAGTGTCTCTACTGCAGGGATTGCGGGGAAGTGTACGGTCACTATTGAGAGCTACAGGAGGATTGCAGCGGATTTGCTCCTGCAAAATTATAGTGGGCTAAATTATTAATATCTCACGATTTGCCCGTCTTTAGCTTATAAAAATCAGTATCGATAACTCATTTTATGATGTTTCGCGGGGCTTTTATAAAGATCCAATTTGAGCTACTTGGGCTACAGATGCCGTTTTCCTATTCGGACCAAGCTGTTTATAGGCAAAATATTCATTGATCAAAAACAGAATCAGACGAATAATTTTGCAAAGCAAAAATATGCGATTTACTCAGTACTTATATGCGCCGATCGGGATTCGAACCCGAGTTTAGGCGTTGGCAACGCCTAGTGATAACCGCTACACTATCGGCGCTTATCTGTTGCACGAAGCATCCCCTCCAATAACCTTCTAGTCTAAAAACATTGCGGGTAAAACGGCCTTCAGGCATGGTCCCGTCCTCGGTCTGCACACCCTTTATCTACCTTGAGCCGGACGTTCTTATAGGTGAGTTCGCTTGCATGATGTCGTCATAGTAGGAGCAGGCCCCGCAGGGTTGACCGCAGCCATGTATTGCGCGAGAGGCGGAAAGAAGACGCTGGTCCTCGGCAATATCTACGGCTCGCAGCAGTCCATGGGCGGCCTCTACGAGAACTATCCCGGTTTCCCCGACGGAATTCAGGGGATAGAGCTCTCGGAGAGGATGCTGGCCCAGGCGCAAAAGTACGGCGCGGAGAACCAGACGGAACAGGTGGAGAAGGTCGTGCATCTGGGTGACTTCTTCCGCTTGAAGACTGAGAATTGGCAGTATGAAGCGCGAGCAGTCATCCTGGCTATGGGCGCCGGCCACCGTCTAATGGGCGTTCCGGGAGAAAAGGAGCTGACGGGGCGCGGCGTCTCCTACTGCGTGCACTGTGACGGCGCTCTCTTCAGGAATAAGACCGTGGCTGTGGTCGGTTACGGTAACGGTGCCGCCCGCGCCGTCATCTATCTGGCCAACATCTGCGCCAAGGTTCATCTCCTCACGGCGCGCGAGGCACTTGTGGCGGAGTCGGTCTACCTGGAGCGCATAAAGGCTCTCTCCAACTATGTGCCGACCTTTGGTGCCGATGTTATGAAGATTCAGGGCGAGCAGTTTGTGACGGGCATTGAATTCAATGCCAGGAATTCGCCCCGCTCCCTCAAGGTGGACGGGGTCTTCGTGGAGATGGGAATGAAGCCCAAAGCGGAGTTGGCCGAATCTCTGGGCCTGGAAATGACGCCCGGCGGATTTGTGAAGGTGAACCGGCTCAATCAGGAAACAAGCATGCCGGGCGTCTTCGCAGCGGGAGACCTGACGGGCGGAAGGCTGCAGGTCGCGACGGCTGTGGGCACCGGGGCATCTGCGGGCATCAGCGCATTGCAGTATTTGGGATAGTGGGATAGACCGGAATTTGGGATAGATTGGAATAAACCTGAGCGAAGGGCGGCAGCAAAAGGGCGTGCCGATCCCGTCGGTCGGCAGTACGCCCGAGCACAAGCAAACCATAGAGCAGGATCGATTCAATGCATCAAGGAGATAATCGGGGATAATGGCCAGAACTGAGAGATCGGACAGAAAGCTGGATCTGACAAAGCCGGTTACCGTCTGGCGTTCGCAGGATCTGATGGACGGTCGCGAGATCGCGAGCTTGACCATGATCCTTCGCACCGTCGGTTGCCGGTGGAACCGCTGCACCATGTGCGGCTATGCCGGCGAGGGCGCGAGCGCGTCGGCGGAGGATCTGATGGCCCAGTTTGAGAATGCCATGCATTGGTCCTCTCCCGAGGTCGGAGTGGTCAAGATCTACACCAGCGGCAGCTTCCTGGACCCGCAAGAGATGCCGGTGGCGGCGCGCGACGAGATCTTGCGCCGCCTGGGGGCGGCAGGGATCAGGAGATTGGTCATCGAGACCCGGCCCGAGTATGTGACGGGCGAGCGGGTAGATGTGTGCCTCTCTCACCTGCAGACCGAATTTGCCGTGGGCCTGGAGACCTCGAACGATCTCATCCGCGAGCATGTCATCCGCAAGGGCTTCAGCTTCCAGGACTTCGTAAACGCCGCTGAGGTTGTGCACCGGCTGGGCGGGCGGGTCAAGGCGTATCTTCTGCTAAAGCCTCCTCTGCTTTCCGAGGGCGAGGCCATGCGAGACGCCATCGCTTCCGCTCGAGCGGCCCGCGAACACGCCGAGATCCTCTCCTTGAATCTGTGCAACGTCCAGCGTAACACCGTTGTCGAGCGCATGTGGGAGCGGGGCCAGTTTCGCCCGCCCTGGCTCTGGTCGGCATTGGAGGTCTTGAAGAGTGTTCCGGGACCGTTCGTTTGTGACCCGGTGGGTGCGGGAACCCGTCGCGGCCCTCACAATTGCGGACAGTGCGACTCCGCCATCGCCGAAGCCATCCGCGCACACGCTTTGAATCAAGACGTGAGTGCCTTTGACAGGCTGGATTGCGCATGCAAGGCGACATGGCGCGATATGATGGATCTGGAAGAGAACTCCTTCGGAACTCCTCTGGTTTAGCGATCTCGTTGCATCGCGATTTCTTTCTTTTTTATTCGTCTCCTCTCCATTCTTCTTTTTACTCGATCATTGCTGAG
>JAJRAT010000067.1 GCA_028682845.1 Methanothrix sp.
G
This sequence comes from Methanothrix sp., assembly GCA_028682845.1. Lineage (GTDB taxonomy): Archaea > Halobacteriota > Methanosarcinia > Methanotrichales > Methanotrichaceae > Methanothrix. Next base: position 2 of record JAJRAT010000067.1, read on the forward strand.
GAAAAAGATATCTTGATATAGTTGAAATCGCTTGTAACATTATTGCTCGATAGCAAAGAGGTAAGCAAACATGAAAATGCTCATCTGCATGAATAATGCTATATCAAAATCTTTAAGTGATGCATTCTATGATCCGATTTTGGATTCAAGCAGATTATGCAGGGACATTTGCTCTTTATTTCATTATCACTGATAATAGAAAACTGGATTTCTTGAGATGACAGCGATGTCGGAGTCAGCACCAAGAATTGAGAGCTTGCAGGCATCCACGAATCAAAATATGCCACCGGATCAGCGCGAGCTTAAGCACTCCGGCCTCTTGGCAATATATTTAAAAATATTTTTGGGCATGCATTTGACCGCGAAATAGGTGAAAGTCCCCGTCTCGTTTACAGGGCCACATTCGCAGCGGTCCTGGTCTTTATTGCTTATCTGATTCTCCTGAACCACCTGAGAAATGATGATTGGAATGCTACCCTTTTCACGGATTGGGTCGGCGTCCTTTTCAATATCATGACTGCCGTCTGCCTTTTCTGTGCCGCCCGCGCCTCTAACAGACTGGATAGAAGGGTCTTTCTCGGATGGTTGATGATAGCCTTCGGGCAGGTTTTGTATGTTCTGGGAGATACGATGTGGGCCTACATGGAGACGGTTCTCTTTGAGTCCCCATTTCCGTCGATCGCAGATATACCGAGCCTTCTGACCTATCCGTTTTTCATGATAGGCATATTGATGTTCCCCTCTGCAGTTCTTTCTTCTCGCGATAGAATAAAGATGATGCTGGATACAAGCATCGTGGTCATAACTTCAGTTCTCATATTCTGGGTATCGCTGATCGGGCCGACCATTGAGCAGAACATGGGGGCGGACGCTTCTACCATGATCCTCTCGGTGGCGTATCCCGTATTGGATCTGATACTGCTGTTCTTCGCAGTTCAGCTGCTCTTTCGAAAGCTGGAAATTCCCGGAAGACAGGCCTTGATGGCCCTTGCCTTGGGCACAGCAATCTGGATAGCGACAGACGTCGCTTTTATGTATGCATCCCTCAGTGGAGCCTATAAACCGGGTGGGATAATCGACTGCGGCTGGATCGCAGCCTTTCTGGTTATCAGCCTGGCGGGAATCGCCCAGGTCGAATCGGCATTGAAAAAAAATGCATTCAAGAGGCCGAATAATGATGCCAGCTATCTGAAAAATACCTGGCCGCTTTATCTGCCGTATCTTTGTGCAGCAGTGGCCTTTGCCATGCTGATCTGGAGCCGGGATCATCATCTCTCCCTCTCTTTCGGATCTCTTTCGATTTATGTCGGCATGATTATCGGTCTCGTCATCATCCGCCAGATTCTGGCCTTAAATGAGAACACACATCTTTACAGGAATGCGCAGGAAGAGATAAAAGAGCGCAAAAACGCCGAGCTTGAGATCGTTCGGCTCAATGAGGAACTGGAAAGGCGCGTCAAGGATCGCACCTATCAGCTTGAGGCCACGAATAAAGACCTTCAAAAGGCCATCGAGAAGGCGGAATCGGCCACCCGGGCCAAATCCGAATTCCTGGCCAACATGAGCCATGAGATCAGGACGCCCATGAATGCGGTCATCGGCATGACCAGGCTGCTCATGGAAACCGATCTGAAAGGTGAGCAGAGAGACTACCTTGAGACCATTCACAACAGTGGAAATGCCCTGCTGACGGTGATCAATGAGATATTGGATTTCTCAAAGATAGACGGCGGCAAGATGGAATTGGAGCGCCAGGATTACGATCTGTGTATCTGCATCGAGGATTCTATGGACCTGGTGGCGGCAGATGCCGCAGAGAAGGGATTGGAGCTGGCCTATCGACTGGACGAGGGCGTTCCGGAGAGAATGGTCGGCGATGTGACGCGTCTGCGGCAGGTCCTGGTCAATTTATTGGGGAACGCCGTGAAGTTCACGGAGACGGGACAGGTGACCCTTTTTGTCAGTGCGTCTCCCAAGGACGATAAAATTACACAGCTTCATTTCGCAGTATCCGACACCGGGATCGGCATATCTTCGGAGAACCTCGGCAAGCTCTTCCAGTCCTTCACACAGGTGGACTCGTCCACGACGCGCAACTATGGAGGAACGGGGCTGGGGCTGGCCATCAGCAGGCGTTTGGTGGAGCTGATGGGCGGCAGGATCTGGGCGGAAAGCGAGACTATGCGAGGCAGCGTCTTTCATTTTACCATAACGGCAACCCTTCAGGAATCCTGGGCGGAGATGCGCAAAGTGAAGATGCACAAAGAGACCAAGCTGAAGGGAAAGAGAATTCTGGCGGTTGACGGCAACGATGAAGTTTTAAAGATGCTGGAGTGGGCGGCGCGCTCATGGGGCATGGTTCCGGAGAGGGCCCTCAGTTTGCAGGATGCCCAAGAGAGAATGCAGACAGAGAGCTTCGACTTTGTGCTAATGGATGCGAGGATTGCAGGGTCTAAGGGACCCGGAGACATCAAGACGGGAAAGTGCAATGATGCCAAGCTCGTCATTCTGACATCGATCGGCCAGGGCAATGTGTCTCGTATGCAATCAGACGCCGTTCTGACCAAGCCGGTCAGGACGGTGCAGATGCGCAATCTTTTGCAGGGGCTCCTGGAGCCGAAGACGGTCGTGTCCGGCGTAGCGGAGGCAAAGCCGTCTTCTGCGGCTGCAAATGTGCAAAACCGTCTCGGCATTTTATTGGCTGAGGACAATCCCATCAACCAGAAGGTTGCTTTGAGCATGTTGAAGCGCCTGGGATACAAGGCGGATGTCGCCGCCAACGGCCTGGAGGTTCTTCAGGCGCTGGAGAGGCAGCCTTACGACGTCATTCTCATGGATATTCAGATGCCCGAGATGGACGGGCTTGAAGCGACCAGGATAATCCGGGATAGGGGAATTGGAGTTCGCATCATTGCCATGACGGCTCATGCTCTGGAGGGCGACAGGGAGCTGTGCCTGAATGCAGGCATGGATGAGTACATCAGCAAGCCGGTGCGCATGGAAGAGCTGCAGTCGGCTTTGGATAAGTGTGACGACACAGGCATTCGAGCAACCTATGTGTCGCGAGCAAATGTCATCGCTTCGAGATCAGCGAAAATTTGACGAAAGGGAAGACGCCAGGATTCATCTTTAATTTTATGGCCAGAGCCAGTTCTTCTGCCTTCTCTTCTTTGCAGGAGAAGAGCGGCTGAGGAACTGCAAATATCTCTTTTGCAGCGGCATTAATTCTCGAATTCCACAGATCCTGGACCTGAGGGGAAACGGGCCATCCAGATCCGACCGTGCCCCGGCAGTTGGCAGAGCCGCAATTGCATTTCATGCTCCAGGGAAAGGAGCTGTAAAGAAGGGCGTAGTCGATGGTTAGCTCTTCGCCCTTCCGGATATCACGGACGGCGATTTCGCAATAGATGCCGTTTGCGAATAGGGAAAGCATATTGGCATCGCAGCTATGGTTCACGTCTCCATCGGCAATCACCCAGTTGCCCCATTCGTCTTCCACGCCGAATTTGTATAGTCGCTCTTTGGCCTCGGCGGTAAGGGCGGCAAAATGTGCTTTTGGGATATATTTTTCGTCTCTGCCAAAATAAAAGATGATGGTTCCTCGGGGGATGAACTCGGCGGCGAATGTGCCGCAGCCCTCTATCTCGCTCTTTTTGTTGAGGACTTTGACCAAATACATGCTGGACCTTCGGGTGAGTTTGGACAAACACATAAAAATGTCGGAAACTATTTAAAAATTTTGTAATTATTGGCGGAGGGACGGCGAAGGCCGCCCGTCGGATCGTGCCGGTCATTATTGGGGAACGGCTTCGTCGGTCTCTCCTCTGGCCCTCTTTTGCGCGCTGCGGCTTGCCGTCTCGTAAGCCTTTGTCAGCAGGGCGGAGAGGTTGTCTCTCCCCAATGTCAACGGTGAGTCTCCAAGGCGCTTTAAGACGGAATTTTCCACCTTCGGACCCTTCAGGTCAAGCTCCAAGTGATCGGCTGCCGCCTTCTTTTGCCAGAAGCAGTCCAACGAATCCTCCAAATTTTTCTCCTTAAAATGAACGCCTGCTACAGGGTCCGGCGAATTGGCCGCTTCCTCATCGTCTCCGGCGGATCGCAAGGCTCGCAAAGCCTCAATTATCTGGTCCTTTGTCCTGCCGCGGAGCTTGAAAATGAGAAAAGGATCGCCATCGAACTCCTCCGCCAGGAGGTAGTAGACGGCTGCGATGTGTTTGCAGGGATTGGACCAATCGGGGCAGGAGCATTCCGTTTGAAGGTCACGATTGCGCTCCGGAAAGAGAGAAACCCCGGCCTCCGAGAAAGCCTCTTCAATGTTTTGCGGCATCTCGCCGGAGAGTAGGCTGGCTGCAAATACCGCTTTTGAGGCCATGACCCCGGTGACTTTATCCCAATCCTCATCGGACAGGGGCTTCAAGGCGATCGAGACTTTGTAGGGTTCGGACATTGTGCCCTGCACCTTGGCCCGGACCATGCCGGGCTGAACATCAATGGAAATAACCTGCCCTTTTCTGGCATAGGATCTGCCTCTGGTGAGCCGCGCCCCTAAGTTGAAGGACTCAAGCGTCTGCACCCAGCGCTTCGACCACCAGGTCTCTCCGATGCAGCCTCGGCGGCTCTTGGCCTTCAGTCCGTTCTTTACCTCTTTCGGCTCTGCCTTCTCGTAGTAGATCCAATAGCGGTTCATGTTCTTCAGTCGCCTCCATGACCCGTGGCAGTAAGCCGCAAGGAGAGGATGTCCCGGAGGGCATCGTTGGAAAGCTCGGTCAGCCAGGACTCGCCCGTTCCGATCACCGATTCCGCCAGAGCCTTCTTCCGGACGATCAACTGGTCGATCTGCTCTTCCAGGGTTCCCGGACAGACGAATTTGTGGACAAAGACGTTCTTCTTCTGGCCTATGCGAAAGGCGCGATCAGTGGCCTGATTCTCGACTGCCGGATTCCACCATCGGTCATAGTGGAAGACCTGATTTGCCGCGGTCAGATTAAGGCCGAAGCCGCCGGCTTTCAAAGACAGGATGAAGATGGGCACGCTTCCGGACTGGAATCGCTGGATCATTTCGTCTCTTTTCTTTTTGGAGGTGCAGCCGTGCAGGAAGAGAGCCTCCACGCCGAGCGTCTCCTGGAGCTGGTGGCGGAGCATGGCACCCATTGCCGCAAACTGAGTGAAGATGATGGACCTGTCGCCTTCGGCCAGAACCTCGTCGAGCATCTCCTCCAGGCGAGAGAGCTTTCCGGAGCGAGCGCCTAATGAGCTTCCATCCTGTAAGAAGAGGGCCGGGTGGTCGCAGATCTGCTTGAGCTTGGTCAGGGCGGAAAGGATCAGCCCCTTGCGCTCGATGCCGTCCGATAGCTCGATCTCCCCGAGCATCTCATTTACCACTGCGGAATATAATGATGCCTGCTCTGCGGTGAGGCTGTAGCCTTCCAGCATCTCGGTTTTCATGGGCAGATCGGAGATCACCGACGCATCGGTCTTCAGCCGCCGCAAGATAAACGGCTGCACGGTGGCACGCAGTCTCTCAGAGCGGCTTTGGTTCTTGTGCTTTTCAATGGGAAGCACGAATTCTTTGCGGAAGGACTCAGGCGAGCCGAGGAAGCCGGGATTGAGAAAGTCCAGGATGGACCACAATTCAGAAAGCCTGTTTTCCACGGGTGTGCCGGTGAGAGCGATCCTGTAATCGGCTTTGATCTTTTTGATAGATTTTGTCTGGTGGGCGAACCGATTCTTGATATTTTGCGCCTCATCCAGGACCACGTTTCCCCAGGACGATGCGCAAAGCTCCTCTTCGTCTCTCTGAGCCAGGGCGTAGGTGGTGACGACCACATCCGATTCCTCCGCAGCCTCCTGGAAATCCTGGCCGCAGAGGCGATCCTGGCCGTGATGCAGATGGACTTTCAGACCCGGAGCAAAACGCTGAAGCTCTCGCTGCCAGTTCCCGGCCACCGACATGGGGCAGATGAGAAGAGACGGCTTGGAGCGGGCCGGAGTGTTTGCATTCGAAGATAGGTTTTTCTCACGCTGCCGGAGCAAAAAGGCAATCAATTCCACGGTCTTGCCAAGGCCCATGTCGTCGGCAAGGCATGCACCGAAGCCGAGACTGTGCAGATACTCCAGCCATGAGACGCCCCGAAGCTGATAGGGGCGCAGTGTGCCCTGAAGATCGCGGGGAGGGAGGGCGGTTTTAATCCTGCCTGCCGGATCATTGAGGGCTCGCAGCATCTCATCGATTCGGCCCTCAGCCTCGATGCCCTGGATCGGCATGGCAAGCGGCCCGTCCGGCGAATCCGGGCCGGCCATGTTCGCACTCATGCGCAGAGCTTCGGCCAGGGTCATCTCTCGATTCTCATTTGTCCGGAAGAACTCGATGGCCTTCTCGATCTCCTCCGCCCTCAGTTCCATCCATTCGCCTCTAATGCGGACGAGAGGGATTTTAAGGCGGGAAAGCTCGGCAAACTCAGCCTCTGTGATGGCATTTCCGCCCAATGAGAGCTGCCAGTCGTATTTGAGGACCGTGTCCAGGCCGAAGTTTGACGGTCCGACCTTTCCGTCCCTTTCCGGAGGATCGAGCAGCTTGATCTTGATTCCCAGGCGAGAGCCGGGGCGTTCCCACCATGCAGGAAGCTGCACGCCATAGCCGTTCTGCTCCAGGAGCGGGGCAGATTCCCTCAGGAAGGAGTATGCTTCCTCTGTTGTCATCCGAATGTCGGAGGGACGGGGATTTTCCAGGCATTTTGCCATAGCGGGAAAGATACGGGCGGCTTTGCCGAGATCAGCCAGGAGCTGCTCTTGTGGATTCTTGAGCCTCTTCTTCAGGATCGTAAGGGCTCCGGACCTCGTCCGCCAGACATCCGATGCCGGGACGAGCAGGCTGGGGTCGTCTCTGGCCTGCAAGAAGAAGAGAAGATGCCAGGCATAGTCATCATCGTTAACATCATCGTTAACATCATCGTTAACATCATCGTCAACATCATCATCCGAATCACTCTCATCCGGCAGGCCAATTTCGCTTTGCAGGCGGTTCCTGGCCGGAGCTTCCAGGCGGAAGCAAGTGCGGAAGGGCACGTCCACGCTCTTCGGCTGGAGCTGAGCCGTCCAGGATTCCAGGTCGTCAGCCAGGAGTTTGACCTCCCCGGCGGATGCCTTCATGGCTGGGTTCGGAGCGGTGAGGGCCTGGCAGAGCTGGTGGACCGGCGGGAGAGAAAGAGGCTTTCTGCCGCGACGGACTGGCAAGAGGGAAACGCCGCTCAGGCTGCCACGAACGATGTGGTCCACTGCGCCGTCCACAAAGCTTGATATCAGTCTGCTGGATGTGATTTTCAGGCCGGGAGGCGGCAGCAGGCACAGGCAGCTTGGGGGCATGGCCTCGGGAAAGAGTGCGAGGCGCTTTTGAGCCGATTCATCCAGAACCGCCCTCCAGACGGCATTCGATCCGCGAACGGCAGGAACGAACAGCTCTTTTGTTACCAGCTCCAAAGAGTGAAAGGCCAGTTGTGACCAAAAGAGCATCGAATCGGAAAAGGCCGTGCTGGGCGGAGGACGGGCAGGCAGGTCCAGCAGAAGATCGACGGCTGGGCCGGGATCGTAGCCGAGAGCCGGAACGGTGCAGGCGACCAGACCGGAAGGCTTGCAGGGCGCATAATCCTCTCGCAGGAGCCAGGGCGAAGGAAGCGGATCGGAATTGCCGTCTGCGTTGCTGCAGGGAAGCCGCAGGACAAGTGTCTGTTCTCGACCGCTGTCGGAAGGAAATAGCTCGCGGATGGATTGGCAGAGATCGCCGGGCGGCAGGGCAAAGGGATGAGGCGAGGGAGATGAATGTGATGTGGTTTGAGGAGAACTCTTTTTATTTCGCTTCTGCGAGGCGGCTGAGGTCAGAGGCAGGGCTGAGGACTCGGCCCAAATATAGAAGGATTTGGTATCCCAGAGAGAGTGCAGGACTTGCATCGTGTTCGAGCCTTCGTATGGAATATTGTCTGAGTAATATTAGTATATAAATATGGTCCAATGCTCTGCAAAAATTGCTGCCGCATCAATCGCGTTTGCATCTGAGACTGTACGCATCGCCCATGTGGTAATACATCTTCA
>JAJRAT010000086.1 GCA_028682845.1 Methanothrix sp.
CCTGCCTCTTGCCCGGCTTTGCGGGTCTGGTGGGCAAGGAGGTCCAGCCCGGAAGGCGGCTGGGCACCGAGATGTCCGACCGGGCCAAGAGAGCGGGTGTTGGGGGCATCTTCCACACCGACGAGCTTCCCGCCTACGGCGTGACTGAGGCTGAGGTTGAAGCGGTGCGCTCTCTGCTTGTGGCAGGGGCCAGCGACGCGGTGATCATGGTCACCGGGCCGCAGGATCGAGCGGAGAAGGCGCTGCAAGCTGTTCTGGTTCGCGCTCGCGAGGCGCTGGTGTTCGTTCCTGAAGAGACGCGCCGGGCTTTGCCGGACGGTTGCTCCGAGTACATGAGGCCGCTGCCCGGATCGGCCAGGATGTACCCCGAAACCGATGTGCCGTCTGTGGTGATCACGGATGATATGCTCCGGCAACTCAAGCTCCCCGAGCTGTTTTTGGAGAGAGCGCAGCGGTTCGAGCGCACGCTGGGATTGAACGCCGAGCTGGCCAGCGTCATGGCGGCGTCGCCCGCCTACCAGCTCTTCGAGGAGATCGTGGCCGAGTACAAAGTTCCTCCATCCGTCGTTGTCAGGACGCTGGAGACCATACCCATCGAGCTGGCCAGGGAGAATGTCCCCGTCTCCAATCTCACCGACCAGCATTTCAGGGACTGTTTCGCTCTTGTGGCCGGCAGCCAGGTGGCCAAGGAAGGGTTGGTGGCTCTCTTGCGCGCTCTTGCGGAAAATCCGGAAATTTGCGCATCCGAGGCTGCGAAGGCTGCGGGCCTGGCGGGCGTGGATGAGGCGGGCGTTCAATCTGTCATTCATGCCATTGTGGCAGGCAAGGCGGATCTCGTAAAAGCCAAGGGCGAGAGGGCGGCAGGTCCTCTCATGGGTCTGGTGATGAAGGAGCTGAGGGGCAAGGCGGACGGAGCTATAGTGAGCGCCATATTGAAGAAGGAAATACAAAATATACTAGATCAGTGAGCCCCGAAAAAGCCAGGAAGCCGGACATGCTCCTCTGGGAGGAGACGCTCTTCAAGGACAGGGATTTATTCGAGCTAGATCACCTGCCAGAGCATTTTTTGCACCGCGAGTCGCAGATGAACAGTCTCAAATTCTGCGTTCGCCCGGCCATGCAGGGCGCTCGGCCCGTGAATACCCTGTGCCTCGGCCCTCCGGGCACGGGCAAGACCACGGCCATCTTTAAACTCTTCGAGGAGATCGAGGCCCACTCCTCCAAAGTCATTCCCGTTCACATCAACTGCCAGATGGACTCCACCCGGTATTCCGTCTTCTACCAGCTTTACAGGAAGATCTTCGATCACGCGCCGCCATCCAGCGGCATCTCCTTCAAGCGCATCTTCGAGAAGGTGGCCCAGGCCTGCGTCGACTCGGATCTGGTCCTCGTCGTCGCCTTGGACGACATCAACTACCTCTTTCATGAGAAGGAGGTGGATCATGTTCTGTACTCCTTGCTGCGTGCGCACGAGACCTGTCCCGGTGCCAGAATGGGCGTGATCGGAATTCTCAGCGAGCCCACGCTGAACTACGTGCTTGATCCGAGGGTCGTCTCCGTCTTTCAGGCGGAAGAGGTGGCTTTTCCACTCTACACCCGCACCGAGCTGCGCGATATTCTGGAGCGCCGGGCGCAGATGGGCTTTTATCCGGGCGTGGTCGATGACGGCGTTCTGGAAAAGGTGGTGGCTCTCACTGAGTCTTCCGGAGACCTGCGCGTCGGCATCGATCTCCTCAAGCGGTCCGGCCTCTCCGCAGAAAAGAGCGCCTCCAAAACCATTTCCGTTCAGGATGTGGAGACCTCTTTCGAGCGCTCCCGGCTGGTTCATCTTACCTACGCCCTGAAGTCGCTCAAGGAAGATGAGCAGAAGGTGCTGCGGCTGGCGGCGGAGCAGGAGAGCTGTCGCGCCGGGGACCTCTTTAGCCGCTTCCATGAGCAGACCGGGGCCGGATACACCCGGTTCCACGAGATCCTCAACAAGCTCGACGCCGTTCGCCTCATCAATACCGATTTTAGCGGCATGGGCGAGCGGGGCCGCTCTCGTGTCGTCCGGCTCCGCTATGATCCCGACGAGATCTTAAGCCGCATGGGTCCCTGATTTATTGCGAAAGACGGGTCAATAAAATATCCTTTCGTGTAAAGTCTCTATATAGATCCTATAGACAAGGGCTTTAACTGCGAATGTGTTTTGAACAGGCGTATGGGTCTGCCCAAGATGCGAAGGTACAAGGATCGATTCGTCGAAGCGGTGCTTTTCCTTTGCGCCATCACTTCCATCCTGGTCATGCTTCTCATATTCTACTTCCTGACCCGAGAGAGCCTCAGGGCCTTTGCAGAGCTTGGCATCTTCTCCCTTCTCATGGGCCAGAAATGGCACCCAGCGGGAGACATTTACGGCATGATGCCCATGATCGTCAGCTCTCTCATCATTACGCTGCTGGCTCTTTTCATCAATATCATCATCGGCGTGCCCCTGGCCATCTATCTGTCCGAGCTTGCCGGTCCCAGGAGCAAGGCCATCCTGAAGCCCTCCATTGAGCTGCTGGCCGGAGTCCCGTCCATCGTCTACGGATTTTTGGGCGTCATAATTCTCGTCTCGTACCTGCAAGGCGGCTTTGACATGCTCACCGGCAGGTCAATCCTGGCCGGATCGATACTTCTCGGCATCATGTATATTCCGTACATCACCACCATCTGCGAGGATTCGCTGCGGGCGGTGCCAA
>JAJRAT010000194.1 GCA_028682845.1 Methanothrix sp.
GCTCCGCTCGAAGTCGAAGCGGTGGAACCTCTCGATTCTGCAATGGGGTACATGATATTCTTATATTTTGCCAGGTTCTTGTTAACGCGATCGCTGCCGTAACCGGATAAATCGAGAGGCACAAGGCCGCTCTCACCTACAGCAGCAGTATTGCTTGCGGTAGTGTTATTGAGCGAGGTGTTATTCAAAGCTGGCTGGCCGGTCAGAGTTGTGCCGATGGAATAAGGAGCGGCTCCGCCGGTGCCGCTGGCTCCGGCCAAATTCAAATCACCCATATAAACCATCATGCCTCCCGGTGACCACTGGGCGCAGGCATTGTAGATCATAACGATTGCTATGGCGACAAAGATCATTCCTATAGTTTTAGCAAACATGATTTAAAACCTCCAACATTTGGAGAAGCTAGACTTCAAGCGATACCAAATCCAATTGAATCGATAAAGCCCGTAAAAATAATTAAGATATGTGCCCTTCGAGAGGGCACAGATCCGAATCGATTCTAAATCGTTTACTTGGGTGGCCACATGTCCTTCATCCAGCCGACGATACGGCCGGAATCTTCCGGACCAACCATGATCTTGGCCTGGCCTGCAAAGAGGTCCTCCAGCTCACCGGAGAACTTGGCAGCCATGCCGGGCAGAACCAGGGCCGGGTACTTTTGGCCCTTCCAGTCGAAGCCTGCCTCAGTCATGGAATCCTTGATCTTGGTGGGGTTAAGCTGGCCGCCGGCAACGGAAGCCTGCACGCCGATACCATCAGTGTTGATGGACAGGATGTAAGCATCGATGCCGTTGGAGGCAATATCGGACTCCACTGTGTAGTAGGTCAGAGCGAAGTTGGTGGTCACGAAGACAGGGGACTCGGCTCCCGGATTGCCAACCTTGTAGATGCCGGGCTTGACCTGCACGGGTGTTCTCGGATCCGTGAAGATGTTGAACCGCAGATGCATATCCGGCATCATGCTGTAAGCCTCGATGGAGTGCTTGATCATGATGGCGCCGCCGCGGATGACGAATGCGGCTGTGAGCACGGACTCCCAGTAGGCAGCCCTGACTGGATCCTCGGTTGTGAGCCAGGCGTTGATGGGCAGAACCATGACTGGGTATGCGATATCCCTCTGGGCCTCTTCGACGGCAGCCCTGCGCAGATTGATGAAGTTCTGCAAGGTCTGCTGCAGCATCTTGCCGTTCGGTGCGGTGCCTGGGTCCAGGATGAGATCGGTTAAGCCCATGCCGGCAAAGGTGATTGCCATGGACTTCAGAGCATCCAGATCGAAGGGCACGCTCAAGGTGACGGGCACCTTGTAGTCAAAGGCGAGCTGGGCGACTTCCTTCCAGTTGTCCTTGTTGGCGGCGTAGATGAGTGGCTTGGCCTTGGCGGCTACCTCGAGTCCTGCCTTGAGTACGGCGGGATTGAAGGAGCAGAGAATGAGCGGGAAGTCCGAGGTCTCCATGACCTTCTTGACACATGCGGCGAACTTGGCCGGGTCATCTGTCACGGAACGGACGGCGATCATCTCAACGCCCTGCCACTTGCCGATGTAGAACTTGCGCCAGGTGGAGATCTTCTTGACACGCTCGACGAGCTTGGCCTCATCCATGTTGTCGGATACATCGTATGCGAATGGCGGCTTGTTGAAGAAGGTCATCTGGTGGCGGAACATGACATCCTCGCCTCCGACCTTGACCTGCTTTTCTCCGACGCCGATGTAAACCATCTTCAGCTCGGGAGCGACGATGCTCCTCAGGGCCTCAAGCTTCTTGGCGTACTTCTTCTCATCGATGAGAGGAGTGCACTCCTCTACTTTGCGGGTCCTGGCGATCAGGCCTGCGGCATAAGCCATGCAGGTCTGCTCACCGCATTTCTTGCAGTTGGTTTGTGGAAGCTGCTTGTAAAGGTTGAGCGGGCTAGTTTCCTTCATGGTTCTCACACCCCCATCTTGAGCCAAGCGGCAGTATCCGGAGTCTTGGCATCAATTCTTCCCATCAGGGACTGGGTGATCTCATGCACGTAAGCGACTGCCAAGGGGTGCATCATCATGAAGATATCTACACCGGCCATGGCCAGAGAGTATCCGGTGAGAATCTCCCAGATTGGGCCTCTCAACATGCGGTCTCCCCAGTCGGAGTCATCCTTGTTCGGTGAGCGGACCATCCAGGACTCTCTGACACCCCAGGCGTTGGTGGTACCGGAGGACATGGGGAAGGTAAGCTCCTCGTCGCCCTTCAGAGCGCCGAGCCTAATTCTCTCCATGTTGGAGTAGGCGAAGTCCAGACCGTAAGCCAGAGCGGCTGTGGTTGGGTCCATGACGATGGAATCGCGCGGGACGCCGGCGACCTTCATGAGCTTGCGGTTCAGCTCCTTCTGAGAGTTGATCTCGAGCTGTGTCCAGGCCAGGCAGACGTGTCCGTTGTCGACGCAAGCCTTGCCGATCTTTTCCCAATCCATGTTCAGGTTGGCGGAAGCGATGAGGCAGCGCTCGCCGGCAGCGACTTCTGCAGCCTTGGAGAGCACGATCGGGTCCTTGTTGGGGTTGCCGGATCCGCCGATGCAGATGGGTACATCCACAGCCTGCAAGACCTCTTCAACGGTCTTGACTGCGTCCTGCGCGGAGGTATCCTTCAGGAGCGGGTCAGTGCTGATCAGGTGAACTGTGACCATGTCGGCGCCGAACTTCTTGACTGCCTTCTTGGCCCACTCGCCCGGAGAGTTGATGACA
>JAJRAT010000181.1 GCA_028682845.1 Methanothrix sp.
CAGCTTCTCCAAAGCCTGATTACCGTAAAGCATGATCAAAACCTCAATCCCTTCAGAAGGGAGATAAATAAAGATGCCGCAATAAGGTCCGCCGTGGATCCGGGATTGATATCCTCGACCAGCAGCTCACGGTCCAATGTCCTCGCCGACTCAAGGGTTTCGTCTCGCATGGCCTCGCCCGCCCGCGCGGACACCTGCCCGGCTTTTTCGGACCCGAACTTGGCGCAGATGAGGCTGTCGGGTACTTGATGGAGCGCTTCGAGAAACGTGAGCACGATGCCGTCATTTGGACCAAGCTCCCCGATTTTTTCCTTTATTCGATCGGCCAGGCGAAAAGACCGCTCGAAGTTGGTGGACCACTCACGGGCGATGAGGTCATGACCCTGGGAGAGCTTCATCAGATCGAGCAGCGTTTTGCCGTTCCGGCGGAGCTGCAACCCGGAATTCGGATCTTTCAGGCTGAACTCATTCACATCCGCAACCCTGGCCCCGGCCAAAAAGAAAGCGCGATAAAAATCGACTGCATCATCAACGCTGCTCTGCTGCAAGATGCGGGCCAGCTCACAGCGCAAATCATCCGCGCCGTCCTTTGGATTCCAGGCTGCGGCAGCTCCGGCGGCACAGGCCAGGGGGATCATGAGCACCAGGGAGCCGAAGTGAGTGTTGCTCTGCAGCTTCCATTTTCCCCAGGCCTGCACGCCCTGCAATATCAGGTAGCCCACCTGCCCCTGGTTTTGGGCGGCCTGACGAAAGACCGGATAGGCGGAAACGGCGCTCACCAGAAAATCGCTAAATTTGATCTCGGAAAAATCGTGGCACCGATCGACATTGCCCGGCTTGGGGCTGGAAGAAAGCTCCAGGAGCATGGCCAACTGTGCGCATTGGGCAACAAAGTCCGGACCCATGCTCATATGCTCATCATATTCATTATAATCCGGCGGTATTCGGGCGGTCTTCAAGAGGTTTTCAGAAGGTCTTCGGCCAGCTTCTTCTTGAGCGCCATGTACTCCTTTGCCGAGAGCCCCATCCTGGCCAGCACGGCATCCCGCAAGTAACACATCTTCGAGATCTTGCAGCACCACACCAGGCTGCCGAAGCAGGTTCCCTCGCCCTTTTCCAGGGGCGTGCCCTTGGCGAGACGCAGCTTCTTTTCCACGAACTCCTCGGGAGTCATGCCAGCTTTCTTCAATGCGCCCAAAACTGCGCAGTGCTTCACAGGCGGGCAGCAGTAAGCCAGGCCCCGCAGGTCTCCGCCCGCGCAGATGTGCTTGGGGGCGTTGCACCAGCCGCTCAGGGATTCGTACTCTACCATCGCCCCGGAGAGCCAGTCGGAAAACTCAGGGTCCGCGCCGCGCAAGGAAACGACATCTGCGCCCATTGACAGCAGGGTTTTGGCATCCTCGAAAACACCCACATCAGCCAGGGCCATGATGGCCGGACCGCGCTTGTCCCTGGCCTTTTTTACAACCCTGGGACCGGCCCCGTTCAGGCCCCGCAGGTCCAGATGGACAATATCAAGCTCGGTTTCGTTGAGCTTATCCAGAAGAGTGTCGGAGAGGTCTTCAGGTCGGATTCTCACGGACAAGGTGACGCCGGTGCGCTTCAACAGTGGAATCAATTCCAGCAAGCGGATCGCATCACGGATCTTGGTGAGCCTCAGCTCCATCAAACACAGCCGCCGGCTGGCGATGCGGGCCGCCCCCAGCAGCGGTTCGTCCCGGGAACAAGTGGCGCTTATGCCGACAGCTCCAGACGATCCGGTTTTCAGCATTTCATCCAGGCGCGACTCCATCTCATTCAAGGAAACATCATCGAGGTCAAAACCATCGAGCATCCGTAAGCCGGCTTTGCTTTCCGATGCTGATTGGTTATATGAAGATATGACGGCAATGGGATTGTCGATATGAAGATATCCTACTTCAAGCATCGCGCTTTTACTGGTTGGTTCAAGATATCAGTCTTTCGCCTTTGGATTAATAATTATAGTTAAAATGCGATAATAATCGTTTGAAGGCGATTTCGTTTGCAGACCTGCATTTCATTAACATATGAAACATGACCGGCCTCTGTATCCTTTATATCTGAGAATATCCAAACCATTGGTCGGTGATATGATGGTGACATTCAACGTCGATGCAACTGCCAGGGTTCAGGGGTCGGAGGATCAGGAGAAGAATCCCATAGTGGCCAGGGTCAAGGGAACGGGAAAAGACGGTGCCTTGAGCGTTCAGGTCTCGGGAGACGGCCCCATTTCCGCCAGGATATCCGGCGATGCCCAAAATCCCGTCGCAGTCGGGCCGATCTCAATTGCACCCGTCACCGTTGTGCCGGACCTGAAGGTTGCTGCAGAGACGTTGAACATCGGCGCGGTCGTCGCGGCGCTGACCAGGCTCTCCCAGGGCGTAAAAGTGGATGTTGCAAATTCCGGCGCGCCCCTGTCCATTGCTCTTGGCAAGATTCCGGTCGATCTGACCATCTCCGTGACATCTCCGGCAGAGGAGACCGTCTTCAAGGTTGAGATCAAGGGAACTATCGGCGAATAGACCAGGGAACCATTGGCCGATGAGAGAAGAATGCGAATGATTGCTTGCAGAAACGGATCGGGAGAATAATTATTATCGAAGACTTTGCGGCAAATAATGCTGTGGCAAATAATCTCAAGATGAATGATCATGTGGCAAATAATCTCAAGATGAATGATCATGTGGC
>JAJRAT010000079.1 GCA_028682845.1 Methanothrix sp.
AATAGTAATCTTGAAAAGTAATCCTTCGAGCCGTTCAGGAAGAATGCTCAGCCTATCAACTTGTTCAGCCTATCAACTATTGAGATCTATAAACTAAAGATTATCGGTATTTCATATCTGATAAGATCCGGGGATTTTGCAGGATCACTATCTCATCACTGCATCATCAACGTCTCATTGCTGTCTCATCGCTGCGTCATTGCTGCCTGCATCCATTTCAAGGGCGTCGTTTGCTCAAATTTGCATCACCTAAAACCGATTCAAAACAGTCATGCATTTTCTGTAATGGCCGGTGTTGGATGAAACAATAACCCGAAAAAATAGTAGAGGTGCGGTCTATGTCCGAACTATATCGAAAAATGATAGATGAAGCCCTGATGGCCCAGCACGCCGATGTGAATACCGTATCAAAAAAGAGAGGTCAGAGCTTTGTAATCGATGACACCAAAGCCTATCTCGATGTCGTCAACAAGATGAAGGCTATTGAGAACCAGTCCAAGGCGGTTTTCCGGCTGCACATGGACTCGGTCAACACTCACTTCAATGTCCTCAAGTCTTTGACCAAGACCATTCGACCGGAGGATGATCCTTTTGTCGAGCACTATCAGACTCCTGCCGTCATGGAAATACTCTGCGAAGAGGATGAGAAGTTCAAGAAGAGCCTTGATGCATTCATAGCGGCGATAGGCAAGGCCGAGGCGCTGGTGGGATTGGAGGCGGCTCGCCGCTACGGCGGATTTTACGGCCCCACCTGCGTGGTGGACTTCGCCCTGATTCCCGGCAGCACCAGCAATGTGGTCAACCGGATTTTGAAGAATGTGGATATCCCCGTCGCCCACAAGCAGGCCATCCTCGCCGCCAAATCCTGGGGCATGAACACCTCCTACGGCATCGGCGAGGTCTTCGCCAATCAGGTGGAGAAGGGCGCAACCCTGGCCGCAGCCGTCCAAAAGGAGATCGATGAGGTCAAATACATCTACGAGAGCCCGATTGAAGCCCAGGGCAAGCTCATGGACGCCCTCGGCCACAAGTCTTTCGATGTGCGAAAGTACATGGCCGAGTACAAGAAGCGAATGGCAGGCGCAGTGAAAGAGGCCATGGACGAAGGAGTTCATTACGGCAACATCCTGACAGTCCCCGCTTATTGCGTCGGCGACATTTCCCACCACATCGCACAGTCCACTTTCAACATGTGCAAGGACGATGTGATCATGGCCGTCATCGAGGCTACCACGGAGGTCATGGACTCGACGCTGCATAAAGCTGCGGACAAATTCAAGAGCGAGTACCAGATCCTGAGCCTGGCTACCGGGTCCTCGGCGGCAGCAGTGGAATACATCCTGGAGCTGGACGGCTTCAACGCCATCATGGTCGTGGACATGCTCACCAAGAGGTTCCACAACTTCGTCCAGCTCTATCCCACTCGCGGCGCTGCTGCAGAGCTTCACAACTGCGACTTCATGGACATGATCTACCGCGGCTGGAAGCTGCTGGACCGCTCCATGCGGCTGAGAAACGGCCAGGGTGGAAGGCTGGTGCCGAGGGTTTCAGGCTTTGACGTGGATTTGGAGCCCATTCACAAGAACGAGGTGCTCATGAATCCGCAGCGCTACGCCTATCCTGCCTGCGCCATCACCGTCCGCTTCTCCGCCCTGATGAGGCTGGCCGACTATCCCTGCCTGCTGACCAGCGAGCCGGTGACAGCCACGCTCATGACCAATATCATCGCTCTGCATAAAGACGCACCGGCGTCACCGGCCAGAGTCTGCAAAGATTGCGCTTCTGCATCCTTGATCGATTTCAGGCATTCTTACTGCCAGTACCGGGAGGCAGTCTGAGCATCACTGCACGAATTGTATAGAAGATAAACATAAAATTTTTCCTGAAAATCGAGGAGACCATGAAATGCTATCTTTGTGCTCTGGAAAAGAAGGATACTGATGCCGTTGCCATCTGCATCGTTTGCGGAATGGGGGTTTGCATGGATCATCTGGTGCGGGAAGAAGTTGATGTCTGGGAAGGCGGCTATCCATTCCCGGCCAAGAAGCTGAAGCGAAAGCTGCCCCGAATCCTGTGCAAGCCCTGCTACTCAGTGTATCATGAGGGATGAAAATGAGCGACAAAATGAGGAATGAGAAATGTCCTCCTTGATGAAGAGATCTCTGGCCGAGCTGCTGGGAACGTTCCTGCTGGTTTACTTTGGAGCAGGATCGGCGGCCATTACGCTCATGATCGCCAAAGGCTCAAGCCCGCCCAACCCCTTCAATATCGGCATTGGGACTCTTGGAGGCCTGGGTGATTGGTTTGCCATCGGCATGGCCTTCGCCATCGCCATAACTGCCTCGATCTACGCTCTGGGCAGAATTTCCGGTGCCCATCTGAATCCGGCCGTGACCATCGCTCTCTGGGCTACGAAACGCTTCCCCACCGGCGACGTTGGGCCGTACATCGTTGCTCAACTGGTTGGTGCTTCCCTGGCCAGCTTCCTATTTGCCGCCAGCGCAGGCATGAATGCGGTGACGATCGGCGGCCTGGGGGCGACGGCACCTTTCCCCGGCATCGGCTTCGGACAGGCCATTCTGGCTGAGGCGATTGGAACATTCCTGCTCATGCTGACCATCATGGGCGTGGCCGTGGACGAGAGAGCGCCCCCGGGATTTGCGGGCCTGATCATCGGGCTTACCGTAGGCGGCATAATCACCACAAC
>JAJRAT010000003.1 GCA_028682845.1 Methanothrix sp.
CGGAGCAGCCGGTCATCTCTTTAACGGCCTTCGCCGCCCCGACGTGGTCGGGATGGGAATGAGTAAGGATGAGCAGGGAAATCTCTTCCGGCTTTCTCCCGATCTTCTTAACATAATCCAGGATAAATTCTTGAGAAGATGCCACGCCGCTATCGATGAGCCAGATCTCCTCGCCGACGAGGAGGTAAACATAAACGAAGCGAGGGATCTTCAAGCCGGACGGATCGGTTACTTGAAAGGGGATCTTCAGGGAATGGATATGCTCAGTGATCTGCATCGGATGTAATTTTGTTATTCGCAATAGAAAAATATGATCCCAACCGATTCCGGCAGGGATGCTTTTTAGCAAATGCGCCGGGTCTTGAGCAAATGCACTCTACTTGAACCCGACGCATCATGCAGTAATCTTGCGGTAATCTTGCGGCACCAATCCCTATTAAAAACCGGGAGCTATCCCATTGTTGTGCTTGATTTGTAGTAGGAATGGTAGGTATGGCCGGTTGACGGGAAACTGTACGTTATCTGGCTTTGGCCATAGTAGGGATAGGGATACGGATATGGTTCTGGATTCGGGCTCGGGTTAGGGCTGACCCAGTTTCCGGTAGGACCCCAGACATAGATGTAGGCGTAATTGCTCCAGCCGTTGCAGTAGTACTGAAGAATGTGCCAGCCTGGGACATCCGCGTAGAACCATCTCTTGTACCAGCCGGGATAATAAACAGATCCCGCATACTGAGCGTCAAGCATGCCGTTCGGATACCATTCATAGAACCAGATGGTGCCGGACCCGGTGGTGCTCATCCAGAGGGGCAAATTGGCATAGAGATTGCAGCCCGCGACGGTCTGCGGCGCATAGGAGACATACAGGCTATTGGGGGCATAAGTGCCCGAAGGAGTTATCACCTGTTTGTAAGTCGGGCTGGTGGCTGTGGCCCCAAAGCCCTGCGGCGCTGCAGAATAAGCCGTTTGCTCGTCGGACTTCATCAGCATCTGAGACTTTTCCTGAGTGGACGGAGTCGGAGATGACGCCGTGGCGGTGGGCGTCTGCAGACCCAGTGATTCGGGACTGGTGGGCGTGCTCGGCGTGGGTGCTCCGCCGGATGTGCTGGTGGAGAATTTGCTGGGCTGACCCAATGCGCAAAGGGACAGGAGCATAATCGATGCAATCAATAATGCGGTCCATTTCATTTATTAACACCTCTCGAATTAATTGATGCTTAACACGTAAATAGCTAACTATCGCAAACATTGTTTGCCTTATTTCGCAAACGCACTTCCATATCACTTGTCAAAACCACATTATTCGCCGAAATGCGATTTTGAGCGTCTTTTCGAGCAGAACTGATTTTCAAGCTACCTGGTTCTTGGATTTTGCCAATACCGTTTCGCCAATCTCGTTTCGCCAATCTCGTTTCGCCAATCTCGTTTCGCCAATCTCGTTTCGCCAATCTCGTTTCGCCAATCTCGTTTCGCCAATCTCGCTTCGCCAATTCTCCGAATACTTTCGCCCCGCACGGATCATCTATATTTGCATTCTGCGCGCATCTCCTATTTGTGATAAAGGGCAAGGAAGCCTATCTGAAGAAGCTCACGTCCAGCATGTATATCCCGTCCGTGGAAGTGGGCAGGGAGATGGACGGCAGCACGCCGCCGTCAGTCTTCATCGGGAGCTGGAATTATCCCAAGGTCTTTGCCGGACCTATGATCGCGCCCCAGCACGGAGATACTGTGGTCATGGACCGCCCCGAGTCCTGGATACCGGAGAAAAAGACACAGGAAGATATCATAAAATTCCGCCTGAACCTGGTTAGGGGAAAGCGGCAGGTGAAGGTCACAAGCCTGGAAAACCGCTTTGTGGAGAAGCTGCAGGACATTTCGCTTGCATCATCATCCATCGAGAGCGAGGCCGAGTTTTGCCATGCTCCCAAAGGCATGTCCCTTTCCGATGAGCATACGCCATTCGGTCCCAGCGCCGCCCTGGAGCGGTTCGACATCGGCAGCGCAAAATGGGATCAAAACCTGGAAAAGGCATTTTATGACGACGACCTTCTGGCAGCCAATGCGGTTCACGATCTTCATGAGAGCGGCGTTCCATTTTCCAGCATCCAAAAAGCATTCTCTGTGGGAGCCCTGGGAACAAAAAAGCGGCGAAGGCTCGTTCCGACGCGCTGGTCCATCACCGCCTGCGACACCGCCCTGGGAAAAGGAATGCTCGAAGATGTAAGGAACTATGATGTCATCGACTGCTGCCAGGTGCGGGAGTTTGCCAGCCTCAATAACTACTACGCAGTTCTTCTCCTGCCCACCGCCTGGCAGTACGAATGGATGGAGGCTTTTTTACGCATCATGGGAAATGAGGAACTGATATTTTCAGACTACGAGACAAACGGCGGCAAGAAGGGCTACTCGCGGGTGGGAGGATGCTACTACTCATGCAAAATGGCAGTGCTGGAGGCCCTGGCCAAAGAAAGGAAGCAGGCCGGGGCCATCATCCTTCGTGAGGCATACGCCGGTTATGTGCCGCTGGGCGTCTTCAATGTGCGGGAGAACGTGAGAAACGCCATGAGCCAGCCCGCACAGGAGTTCGAGGACATGAAGACGGCATTGCAGCATGTCTCGGAGAGGCTGGATCTGCCTGTGAAAAGGTTCATCCGGCAGAGTGATTTGCTGAAGGATCTGCTCAAGTCCAGACAGAC
>JAJRAT010000041.1 GCA_028682845.1 Methanothrix sp.
CGGGAACAAATATCCTGATTAACATAGGCCGAGGTCGGCTCCAGCTCCAGGACGCCTTTATGAAGAAGCTTGATGGCTTTTGCTGCGGCTGCGCTACCCTGGGCGATGGAAATTGGGATCTCTTTGGGGCCCGATGCGCAGCCTGCGATGAACACGCCGTCGATGTGAGCCTCCACCGGCCTCATCTTGGGGTGGGCGATCTCAAAGAACCTGTCCGGGCGGCGGGAGAGGCCGAGCAGGCCCCCCAGCACCTCTGCATTCTTGTCGGGCTCCAATCCCACGGAGAGGACGGCCAGATCGTGCCGCACGTGCTTGAACTCGCCCGTCTGCGTGTCCTCGAAGATCAGGAAGATGTCTCCGTCCACCTGATCGATGCGGGAGACCCTTGCTCTCACGAAGTTGATGCCGAGCTTCTGGGCCCGCACATAAAATTCCTCGTAGCCCTCGCCGCAGGCCCGGATGTCGATGTAGTAAATGGTGATGTCCGTTTCCGGATACTTTTCCTTGACGAGCTGCGCGTTCTTCAGGGAGGCCATGCAGCAGATGCGAGAGCAGTAGATGTTGCCGACCGTGGCATCCCTTGAACCGACGCACTGCAAAAAGGCGATGGACCTGGCGATCTCGCCCGTGCTGGGGCGCACCACTTCGCCCTTGGTCGGCCCGGAGGCATTGAGCATCCTCTCCATTTGCAGCGTGGTGATGACGTCCCTGTACCTGCCGAAGCCGTACTCCTCTTTTCGAGCGGCGTCGAAGGGCTGCCAGCCGGTGGCAACGATGACTGCCCCCACATTCAGCTTGAACTCCTCGGGCGTCTGGTCAAGCTTGACCGCAGCCGCAGGGCAGGCCTCCACACAGCGGGCGCAGCCGATGCAGGCTTTGGGGTCCACGCAGGCGGCCAGCGGAACGGCCTGCGGGTAGGGAACGTAGATGGCTTTTCTCTTTCCGATTCCGAAGTCGTACTCGTTCGGCACTTCCACCGGACAGACGGCAGAGCACTCGTTGATGCAGCCCTTGCAAAGTTTCTCATCCACGTAGCGGGCTCTCTTTTGCACCGTGACGGTGAAGTTGCCGACGCTTCCCTCTACGCCCAGGACCTCGGCGTAGGTGATGAGAGTGATATTGGGATGATTGAATACCTCGGACATCTTCGGCCCCAGGACGCAGATGGAGCAGTCGTTGGTGGGAAAAACATCCGTGAGCAGGGCCATGTAGCCTCCGATAGTGGGACGGCGCTCGACCAGGAAGACATGGTGGCCGGCATCGGCCAGATCAAGAGCGGCGGCGATTCCTGCCACGCCTCCGCCGACAACCAGCACATCCTTGCTGACAGGGATTTCTTCGGGAATCAGGGGCTTGAGCAGAGCCGATTTGGCCACAGCCATGCGAATCAGGTCTTTGGCCTTCTGAGTTGCCAGGGCCGGCTGATCCATGTGCACCCAGGAGCACTGCTCCCGGATGTTGGCCATCTCCAGCATGTAAGGGTTGAGACCGGCTTTGGCGATAGCCCGGCGGAAGGTCGGCTCATGCAGCCTGGGGGAGCAGGCAGCCACGACCACTCGATCAAGCTTATATTCGGCGATGTCCTTTTGGATCTGCTCCTGGCCGATATCGGAGCAGGAGAATTGAAGATCGCGGGCCACGGCCACATCCGGCAGCTTCTCGGCAAACGCCTTCAGCTCTTCCACATTCAGGACGCCGGCGATATTCAGGCCGCAGTGACAGACGTAAACACCTATGGGCATGAGACTTCAAAATCTATCATCGTTTTACATCACTTAAACCTATGCAATATTGATCGTTAATTTTGCCGGATTCATAAAAATAATCCGCTACACGGGATTTGTTTTTCAGCTTGAATCCAATACAGCATTGAGCGGCTCAGCATCCAGGCCGCGCAGCTTTGCGATATCCTCGCGCCACGCCCCGACCAGCGGATCCGATTCGATATCGATTCCTTCGTTGGCCAGGTGCCATTTGCGAAAGGCCAGCTCGTTCTGGGCGTTTACAATGGCCTTTTCTCGATCGCCTGAATATCCGGGAATCCTGCGGGACATAAAGAGCTTCTCATTCTCTATTTGCACATATTCTTCCGGCGTCACCGCCCGGCCAATCTCATTCGCCAGGTAGCGGCGGATCACCCGGATCTCATCACGTCCGCTCTTGATCAAGAGAAGGGCCAAAAGGGCATAGGCCCAGAACTGCACCACGATATTCATGATCGCCGCCGATGTCCAGATAGCGGGCAGCATATCAAGGCTCATATTCTGTTCAATGTCGATGCCGAAGGCCCCCAGGAGCGCGCTGATCAGGACGATCCCGAGAGAGTTGTTGAGGGCATGGCAGAAGACTGCCAGCAAATAGAAGAACAGCGGCGCGGCCAGGCTGACCCAGCGCGATTGTGTCTGGCGGGCCAGACCAATGCCGGCACCAAAGAGCGCCGTCCAGACGGCGTGGTAGTTTGCGCCGAAGAAGACATTGCGCAGCGCCAGAAGCTCCAGGTAGGGCGGGCTGCCGCCTTCCTGCAGAGCGTTCACCAGGTAGATCGAGTACTCGGCGATGAGAAAGCCGAGACCGATTAGTCCGCCATAGATTATGCCGTCCCTGAGGTTGTCGAACTCGGCGCGCAAGAACCAAAAAATGAGCAGCACGCCAAGCCCCTTGGTCAGCTCTTCAATGGGCGGTGCAACTGTTA
>JAJRAT010000090.1 GCA_028682845.1 Methanothrix sp.
ATTTCTCGCCTGGACTTGCCGGGCTCGCGACGGAGAAAGAATCCCTGAAGCTGATCAAAGCGGATCTTTCCCTGAGCTATGCGCAATACCTGAACGGCGCTTTTTTGGCAATTCCCGCCACAAATGATCTTGCCCTTAATGCCGCCATCGAGCGCGAGGCGCAAGCGCGGGGTATCCTCATCGATAAAGTGGACGGCATGGGCGATGTGGTTGTTCCATCCGTCATCCGAAAAGACCCCATAACCATTGCCATTGCTACCGAGAGCCCCGGCCTCACCAAATACCTGCGAATAAAGCTGGAAGATGAGCTGTCGGAGAACTATCAGGGCATGGCCAGGCTCCTGGGCGAGATCAGACAAGAGCTGAAATCATCTATTCCTCTGCAAAAGGATCGCGCCCGCATCATCTGGGAGATTTTGGAGGATGATGAGGTGTGGAAGCTCCTGAATACTTCCTATGAAAAGGCCTATATGAGAGCCCGCTCACATGCATACCGCGATGAGCGAGATAGCCTCGATGCTGGTGACCCACCGCAAGGCCTCCATCGACGAGATTGAGAAGGCCTGGCATGGAGACGTGGAGACCATCCTCAAGTGGGTCTGCCAGGAACCAAAGGTGGAAGAGTGCGCCGTCCTCAAGACATGCAACCGGGTTGAGATCTATGTCGTTTCTGCGCGAGGCGAGAAGGTTCTATTCGAACTGGCCAAGAAGGCGCGCATCTCCTCCCGCATCATCGATTTTCATGATCACGACGAATCTTTGCGCCACCTCTTGCGCCTGGCCTGCGGCCTGGAATCCATGATCATCGGCGAGGACCAAATTTTAGGCCAGATGAAAGAGCTTATCCAGATGGCCATAAAAGCCGGAACTACCGGCTGGATGCTTGAGACAGCTTTTAAAAAGGCCATTCAGGTAGGCAAGCGGGCGCGAAAGGAGACGCAGATCAACGAGCGCTCCATATCCGTCGGCTCTGCCGCAGTCGATCTGGCCGAGGAGATAATAGGCGATCTGGAGGGCAGGTCGGTCCTCGTCATCGGCGCGGGCGAGACGGGCGAGCTGATCTCCCGTGCGCTCATGGCCAAGAATACCGGATCGCTAATTGTTACCAACCGCACCTTCGACTCAGCCAGAGACCTCGCGGACTGCCTGGGCGGAAAAGCGGTTCCATTCGAGGAGATGAGAGATTATCTCAAGACCGCTGATGTGGTGATCAGTGCCACCGCGGCCCCCCACTACATTTTGCTCAAAGACGATATTGAAAAGGCCATGTCGGGCCGGGAGAGCAAGCTGCTCCTCATCGACATCGCCAACCCCAGAGATATCGATGAGGCCGCCTCCCAGGTTCCCGGCGTGCAGTTGCACAACATCGACAGCTTGCGTAATATCAGCAACGAGAATATGATGCGCCGCATGGCCGAGGTCACGAAAGTGGAAGCCATCATCGCCGAGGAAATAAGGCTCTTACAGGCGAAGTACAAGCGCAAGCAGGCCGAGGATCTGCTGGGTCTCCTCTACTCCCAGGCGGAGGTCGTCAAGGATCAGGAGGTGCAGCGGGCCATGAACAAGCTCTCCGCTCGCCACACACTGGGTGAGATCGAGCAGAAGGTCTTGCAGGACATGAGCCATTCCATTGTGAACAAATTGCTCTCCGAGCCCACCAAGGCGCTCAAGAGCGCAGCGGAGCGGGGCGACATGAAGCTTCTCGAAGCCCTCGCCGAGCTGTTCCGGCTGGAGGATAATTTATGAGGAGAATGAGGCGGCTGAGAGCGCCAAAGATCAGGGAGATGGTGGCGGAGACCGATCTCTCCCTCAAGGATTTGATACAACCGGTCTTCGTGGATGAGAGGATCGCGGTGCCGAGGAAGATCGATGCCATGCCCGGCCAGTTCCGGCAGAGCCTGGAGAGTCTTCCTGCAGAGGCGGGACTGCTGGAGGATCTGGGCGTCCCGGCGGTGCTCCTGTTCGGCCTGCCCGCCCAGAAGGACGAGGTGGGGTCCGGTGCCTACGACCCACAGGGTATCATCCAAAAGGCAGTGCGCCTGATCAAGGAGACCACCAACCTCCTGGTGATAACGGACCTGTGCCTTTGCGAGTACACCAGCCACGGACACTGCGGCCTCATCAAAGGCGAGAAGGTCTTGAACGACGAGACGCTGCCCATTTTAGGAGAAGTGGCCACCAGCCACGCCGAAGCAGGAGCGGACATTGTGGCCCCCAGCGGCATGATGGACCACATGGTCTCAGCCATTCGCTCGGCCCTGGATGTGGAGGGCTACACCGACACGCCCATTCTCTCTTACGCCGCCAAGTACGCCTCGACATTCTACGGGCCGTTTCGCGAGGCTGCCGAATCGGGATTTTCCTTTGGCGACCGCAAGGGATACCAGATGAACCCGGCCAACTTCGCCGAGGCCGTCTGGGAGGTGCAGCTTGATATCGAAGAAGGCGCGGACATGGTCATGGTCAAGCCTGCCATGCCTTATTTGGATGTCCTGCGCGCCGTCAAAGACATGTTCGGCGTGCCCACTGCCGCCTACCAGGTCTCCGGCGAGTACTCCATGATCGCCGCTGCCGCAGAGCGCGGGTGGCTGGATGAGAAGGCGGCCTTCCTGGAGGCGCTGACCTGCATCAAGCGGGCAGGAGCGGATATGATCATCACCTACTGGGCGAAGGAATACGCGAAACTGGAAGA
>JAJRAT010000118.1 GCA_028682845.1 Methanothrix sp.
TAGGTTAAATTGTATCTGAGTCACTGAAGGGTCACACAGGATACATCTGCTTGAAGATTAAATATTTTCTCGTGGATATATCCTGCCTTCACTTCATCACTGGAATTCTAGATTGTGCCCTGTTATGTATTAATCACGAATCAGATGCTCACGGTTGAGGTGTTCCTTTGGATCAAGAAAAAGCCTTTCTGGTGGCCACGCCTTTTAAGAAACGCGGCAAAAAGAGTCTCAAGATCAGCGATTTTATCTTTGCCATCTCCCTTGACCTGAAGTGGGGTCCGCCGGAGAAGGTGCGCGCCCTGCTGAGAGAGGCGGAGGCGGCAGGAATGGTGAAGATGGAAGGCGACCTGGTTCATGCCACCTTTGATGAAAAAGCTGTGGATGTGCCGGTCGGGTTCAAGCCCAGCACCGAGGAGGGCATTTTGGACCGGGGAATCCGGCTCATAACCTCTCAGACGGGAATGAGCCGCAAAGAGGTCATCGCCCTGGCCAATGAGAAGCAGGACTCTTTGCAAAAGCTTGTCGAGCTTGATGCCGTCATCCTTTTAGTAGCGAGAGAGATGGGGATCGATGTTCGCGATCCGGCAGGCGTTGCTTACGAGAATCTTCTCGCCAGGTGCAAAGAGAAAAAGAGTGCATAGACGACGGTTCAATGGATGTGATCCTGGCGCTTGATCTCGAAGCGGAACAGGTCTTTAGGAAGTGAGGCGGACAATGGCGGATTTGACTCTTCACGGGCTGCTCGGCGTCTCCAAAGAGCGGGCCGCGGAGATTGCAAAGAAGGTCAGAGAATCGTTTTCCGAGTCTGACGGACCGGATGTCTGGATCCGGCGTTTGATTGATGAGTTCGGCATCGATGAAAAAAATGCCGAGATCTTTGCCTGCGGCTGGTTTGCCGGAAAGTACGCGGGTATGTCCGAGGTCTTCAATGTCGTGCAGCGCGAGATGGATGCGATGGAGAAGGACAGCATGGAGAAAAAGAACAGATACGGCACGGACGGATACGTTTGAATCCATTCCATGACAAGACTAACCGCGAGAAGTGCAGCAAGGAGGAGCGCCGGAAGTGAGAAGATGCGAATTGGCAAAAAACAGTTAAGTCTTAAATAAAAAGATAAATGTTGCTGCTGATTCTAAAGATCTTCAGCTTCAAGCAACGATCTTGGTCTTGGCGATGTACTTGATGAGGTCGGTTCCGAGCCGAGCCTTCTTCTGGACCTGATTGGCCACATCTTCAACGGCAATGCCGCTCTCAGCGAGGGTGCGAATCTCCTCTACCGTGGCGTCCTCGACGGTGAAGTACTCATCCAGATCCTTTCTGTGGCCCCAAACATCTCCTTCCAGCATCTCTATGCCCTGCATCTCCATGAATACCTCGATGGCGTTGGACATGGTCTTGCGGTAGGATGGCGGCACCTGAATCATTCGCAGCCTTGGACATCTCTGCATGAGGTTCAGGTAATCGACGTTGCTGGCGCGGAATGCGAGGTGAATCATTTTTTCATTTGGATTGAGATTCTGAATCTCATTCTTTGAGCTGACAACTCTAAGTCTCATAATACTCTCCAATTTCCCAAGGAGTATCTACTAATATTAATAGATACTTCCGGTGGACACATCCGTCCAGATCGGACTTGGTGGAACATATACGTGCATATAATAAAAAGCGATCCGTTCTGCTCATATCCCTAAATTAGATGAAAAATGCTCGCCAGCGATCCATTGCCAAGACATTTGAATTGAGGATGAGCTTGCTTTAGAATTTGCAGCCATCCAAGATGAATGACCCAATTTAAAATGTTGAGCGCAGCCCAAGCTTAAAATAAAAAAAAGGGCTAGAGGGCCTTGCCGTCCGTCTCGCCCGTTCTGATGCGGATGGTCTTTTCCACAGGCAGGACGAAGATCTTGCCGTCGCCGATATTCCCGGTGTAGGCCGCTTTTCTTATGATCTCCGTGACCTCTGCCTCCTTCTCATTCGGGACCACAACTTCCACCTTGACCTTGGGCAGCATGTCCACTTTGTATTCTTCGCCGCGCCACATCTGGGTTATGCCTTTTTGGCGTCCCCGTCCTTTAACCTCGATGGAGGTGAGGCTTGTGTAACCTGACTCCTCAAGGGATCTTTTCACATCTTCGACCTTGGAAGGTCTGATTATTGCCTGGATCATCTTCATGTTCTCACCCGTTCTGCAGAATTATCCGGAGATTGAGAGACCCCGGCGGTCATCAGACCTTCGCCGGGCTCCTGGGTCACGAACTCCGGATAGGCGGAATATCCATGCTCGCCTATATCCAATCCAGTCAGCTCTTCTTCTCTTGGTACCCGCAATCCAATCGTGTGTTTGATCAGAGCAAACAGGATATAGCCGGTTCCAAAGGCCCAGACAGCCACAGTTGCGGCGTCAATTATCTGAGCCATCATCTGCCCGGTGTTGCCCGCAATCAGACCGCTGACACCTCCATAGGTTCCATCTGCGAAGATGCCCACTGCCAGCAGTCCCCATATACCGTTATAGCCGTGTACTGCCACAGCGCCCACAGGGTCATCGACTTTAAGGACCCAATCATTGAATTTGATGCCGTACATCACGATGAATCCTGACACAACTCCAATCACGACAGCCGACCACGTCGGTATGTAGGCACAGGGGGCCGTCACTCCCACCAGACCTGCCAGCGCGCCGTTGCATGTCAGCGCAATGTCCACTTTCCCTGTTTTCAGGAACGTCCAGTAGCATACGAGCACTGCACCGGCGGCTCCCGCCAGGAATGTGTTGACCGCAATTACGGATATGCGAAGGTCCGTTGCAGCCAGCGTCGAGCCGGGGTTGAACCCGAACCATCCGAAGAAGAGCACAAATGTGCCCAGGACTATGTAGCCCACATCGTGGCCGGGTATGGCGTTGGGTGTGCCGTCTTTGTTGAATTTGCCGATCCTGGGGCCCAGGAGCATGATGGCCGCTAAGGAGACAAGGCCGCCGATAGCGTGCACAACGCCGGAGCCTGCAAAGTCCCTGGCACCCACGCCGAAGGGCAGAGTTGCCAGCCAGCCGCCGCCCCAAATCCAGTGGCCGTAGATGCTGTAAATAATAGCAGTAACTACGCCGCTGTAGATCAAGTACGCCTGGAGCTTGAGCCTCTCGGCACATGCACCGGCCACGATTGTGGCGGCGGTTGCTGCGAAGACCACCTGGAACATCCAGAACATCATGGTCGAGACGTCATAGGCGTCCCCGGTTAGGAACCAACCGCTCCATCCGATGATGCTGTTTCCGTCTTCTAGGCCCGCGTAGAGCTTGGAGCCTCCGAACATGAGGGCGAAGCCCACCGCCCAGTATGCCAGAGCACCGATGGAGAAGTCCATGTAGCTCTTGGCAAAGTAGTTCACCGTATTCTTCACCCGCAGCGCACCTGCACCAAGCAGTGCGAAGCCGGCCTGCATGAAGAACACCAGGAAGGCCGCAACAAGGGTCCATGCGAAGTTTGTGGCGATCTTCAGCCCGGCTACGTCCTCCGTGTAAGTAGCCGAGCCATTCGGATCTCCTGCCATTGCCATAGTTGCTAATAGCAGCAGTAATATGAAAGCACTTGCTGCGATAGTTGCAAACTTTATAATTTTCATGCTCTACCACGATCCTTAATGGAAGGATGACGGGCCGTGGATGCTATAAAAACTTTGTTAAAATATTATCATACTACTTATGAAAAGATCATCACTGCATCATATTGAAAGAGAGCTGTATGTTTTTGCCCGGGCATGCGAATTAATCGCCATCTATTCGTCCAATAAATATGAGCTGCACAGGCTGCATATGCTCCCTGGATGGAATGGAGAATTGCCAATGATCTTTGAGTTATATTATTAATTTTTAGCCGAAGATTTTTTAAAGATTCCTTCATGGTGCATTCGTTGATCAGCGAGAATCAATACATAATTTTTTCGAATTTTGTCACTCGATCCTTTGGGACATAGTATGATCTTTTCACACATGATATGAACTGCGCATACCTTTTCCTAAATACGCTTATAAATTCAGTTTTTATCTTATCAATAGGTGGTAACATGCGTGCGATCCGGTCATTACTATCATTAGCTTTGCTGTTGGTTGCCCTGACGGGCACAGGTTCTGCAGATAGCGGAACAATAAATGCTGCAGACAACGCCTGGGTCCTGGTCAGTGCGGCCTTGGTACTCATCATGATTCCCGGCGTCGGGCTCTTTTACGGCGGCATGGTCCGCAAGAAGAACGCCATATCGACCATTATCTTCAGCTTTGCCATTATGGGCATCATAAGTTTGCAGTGGATACTGTACGGCTATACTCTGGTCTTTGGAAAGGACATCTCCGGCCTCATCGGCGGTCTGGAGTTCCTGGGCCTGAGCGGCGTCGGCATGGATGTGAAGGAAGGGCTCACCATTCCCAGCCTGACATTCATGGTCTACCAGTCCATGTTTGCCGTCATCACCGTTTCTCTGATCACGGGCAGCTATGTGGAGCGAATCAAGTTCAGTTCCTTCCTCGTCTTCTCCCTGGCCTGGGCGACACTGGTCTACGATCCGATCGCCCACTGGGTCTGGGGCGGCGGCTGGCTGCAGCAGATGGGAGTGCTCGACTTCGCAGGCGGCATCGTGGTGCACATCAGCGCCGGAGTATCGGCACTGGCCATTGCTATGGTCATCGGGGCGCGCAAGGGCTTCGGCACCGATCCGATGGAGCCGCACAACATCCCGACAACGGTCATTGGCGCGGCGCTGCTCTGGTTTGGGTGGTTCGGCTTCAATGCGGGCTCCGCCCTGGCGGCCAACGGCATTGCCGCCAATGCATTCGTTACTACTAACACTTCAGCCGCGGCTGCAGCAACCACCTGGATGCTCCTCTCCTGGAGGCAGAGAGCGCCTTCGGCTCTGGGCATCGTCACGGGAGCCGTCGCGGGCCTGGCAGCCATCACGCCCGCCGCGGGCTTCGTGACTCCATTGGCTGCTATTCCCATCGGCGTCATAGCGGCCATCGCAGGCTACTACGCCATCCTGCTGGTGCGGGGCAGCAAGAAGGTCGACGACTCGCTGGACGTTTTGGCCTGCCACGGCATCGGCAGCACCTGGGGCGTTCTGGCTACGGGCATCTTCGCCTCCATCGGCGCGGCGGGCCTCATAGCCGGGAACTCTCACCAGGTCACGGTGCAGGTCATCGCCATTGCAGTCACCTGGATTTACTCCTTCATCGTCACCTATGGCCTGGCCAAGGTCATCGATGCCTTCATGGGCCTGCGGGTGCGGGACGAGGAAGAGTCCGTGGGTCTTGATATCAGCCAGCACGGCGAAGGCGCATACATGTGAGGTCATAACGATGAAGAAGATTGAAGCAATAGTTCGGCCAGAGAAGCTGCACCTGCTCCGCGAGAAGCTGGACAAGGCCGGCTTCTCGGGGATGACGGTAACTGAAGTCAAAGGCCGGGGCCGACAGAAGGGAATTGCCTTGCAGTGGCGCGCCGGTGACTACCGGGTGGAGTTCCTGCCGAAGATGAAGCTTGAGCTGGTAGTGGATGACAAAGACTCTGAGACCGTAATCAATCTGATCTGCGATGTGGCGCAGACGGGCGAGGCCGGTGACGGCAAGATATTCGTCTATCCGGTGGAGGACGTGGTGCGGGTGCGCACGAAGGAGCGGGGGTGCAGCGCAGTATAGACTCGCGCTGCAATGACATCCTTTTTTTTGTTAAAGTGGCCTTCAAAAGAGACCGCACTGTGAAATTTCAAATTCAAAATCCAAAAGAAACGCGCTCATCACATCGCGCCATTGTTCATCATACAATTCTGGAAACTCTTAATTACTATGATTAGCATTAATTGTCCATAATTATCACAAGTATTATCGCAAGTCCTAGCAGCAGGACGCGATAAGAGGGATGCAGCAGCAGTTGAAGGGGGAAGCAGGGATGGAGTCAATTCTACGGGAGTCTTTCAGTCTTTTGGATGAGGGCGACGAGTCTTTCGGCATGCCCAAGATCATGGTGATCGGCTGCGGAGGCGCGGGCAACAACACGGTGAGCCGTCTGGCCAGGATCGGGCTGGACGGCGCAACAACTGTGGCCATCAATACGGACAACCAGCACCTGAAGACGACGCAGGCGGACAGGAAGATCCTGATCGGCGGCAAACTGACCCGCGGACTTGGTGCGGGCGGGGACCCGGAGGTGGGCAGAAAGGCGGCGGTGGAGGCTCAACCTGTTCTGGATGAACTGCTGCGGGGAGCGGATATGGTCTTCGTGACCGCCGGAATGGGCGGCGGCACGGGCACGGGGTCCGCGCCGGTAGTGGCCAGGGCGGCGAAGGAGAAGGGTGCAATCGTTGTCTGCATGGTGACCACGCCCTTTCACCTCGAACGGGGCAGAGTTCTGGCGGCGGAGGACGGGCTGCAAAAGCTGCGCGCCTTTGCGGACACCCTGATCGTCATGGACAATAACCGGCTGCTGGAGTGCGCACCTAACCTTCCGCTGGAGCAGTCGTTTTGCGTCGTCGACCAGATGATCTCCGAGATCATTTGCGGAATGGTCGAGACATTGACCTGCCCTTCGCTCATCAACCTGGATTATGCTGATGTTCGCACCATTATGAGAACGGGCGGCGCATCCTTCATGTTCGTGGGCGAGGGGAGCATGAGGAACAGCCCGGACAAGATCGTGCGCTCCGCCCTGAAAAATCCGCTGCTGGATGTGGATTATCGCGGAGCGAAGGCCTGCCTCCTGCACATGACCGGCGGACCCGACCTCACGCTGAAAGAGGCGGCGGCCATCGCCGGGGCTCTCACCCAGGAGCTGGATGCGTCGGCAAATGTGATCTGGGGGGCCAGGATCAAGCCGGAGTTCGAGGGAAAGGTGCGGCTGATGGCCATAATCACCGGCGTCAAATCCGCTCAAGTGCTGGGGCCGGCGGAGAGCGGCGGGGAAAAGAAGGCCGAAAAAGAGATGCATGAGGAGATGCATAATCTGATTCGTGATGCGAATCATAATCTGCGCCAAAAAGTGCGCAAAGATTACACCAGGATTGATGTGATAAAATGAGTGAGCTTATGTTTCAGGTCGTCGCTTTGGCCCTCTCGGTGATGCTTGGTGTTGGCACCATCTACAGCATCCGCCTTTACCTGGAAATTTAATTTCATGGCTGACTGATTTGGATACTCTGGGCAGAGTAATAGCAGCAGCAATCAGCAATTGCAGCGGGCTATTCGAACGCAGTCTTCACATCTCACGCTTCTGCAGTCGTAAGGCAACTCTTTTTTTTTAACCGGGCCCTTTGGGGGTCACCCTTTGGAACTTCCAGAGCCGGTCAAGCCTCGACGTGGCGTCTACGCCCACTTTAGTCGTGATGCCGTTCACGCTGCGCGGGTCGAGGGTGCTTCCCCGCACGTTCGCATGCATCACGATGTCCTCGTCACCGCGCATGCGCGTGGCCAGGGCAAACTCCAGGTCTCGCGGGTCGTAGATGTCGATGTCGGCATCAACTACCAGCACGTGCTTCATCGATCCGTGCGCCTGGAAAGCAGCCTCAATGGCTCGCTTGGCGTCCTCTTCCGTCTCCTTCTCAATCTGAACCACGGCGTGGAAGTAGTTGCATCCGCCTTCCGTCAGGATGACGTCCTTCACCTTTGCCACCTTGGACACCGCTCTGTAAATCAGCGGCTCGTAGGGCACGCCCATGAGCATCTTGTGCTCGCCGCCGCCGGGCAGGAGGGTATGGTAGATGGGATTTTCGCGGGTCATCATCTTCGTAAGCCGAATAACCGGCTCCTGGCGGACCAGATCACAGGTTCCTGTGATATCCACGAACGGCCCCTCATCGGCCCGCTCGCCGGTGATGTAGCCTTCCAGAACGATTTCGGCGTGAGGCACGGGAACGCCGTTCTCCAGGCGCACCAGCTCCACCGGGCTTCCCCGCA
>JAJRAT010000098.1 GCA_028682845.1 Methanothrix sp.
CTGGGCGCAGGCAGATGCATAGTGGGCTCCTCTGAGCTGCATGGGTGGCATCTGGCATTGGACTCTCTTTACTTCAGCGCCATTGCCTTCACGGCCAACTCAAAGGGGCTTCCTATCAAAGGGCACTACAAATACCTGGGAATCGTGGAAGGAATCATCGGATGGCTGCTCATGGCGCTCTTCCTGGTGACGCTTGGCAGACTGATCATCGGTTGAATGATTGAATCCGCGACTCAATCAGCGAATTATTTTTTCAGTTGCAGATCAAGCTCATCTTCCGAATAGTCGATGATCTTCTCAGCCAACGCTATCAGCTCCGGCGAGCAGTCCGCCTGCCTGTAGTCGCGGCCTTTCGCCATCTCCTGCCAGATGGGGGGCAGGCAGTCCATCATGTGCACCATTCCGCTGTCCTGAGAACCGGCCAGGTAGTACATCTTCGAGATTCCGGAGTTGATGATCCTCCCAAGCCCCATCGGCCCCGGCTCGCCCGAGCAGTAAAGCGCCAGGCCGCCGGTGCTTGGGCCGGATGCCTTCATGCGCTCCTCGTACTTGTTGAGAACATCCGTCTCAGCGTGCAGATCGCTGCGAAAATATGGATGGAAGACGTGATTGTGCCCGCGCTCCACCACTTCGCCGGTGGATTCGTTCACGAGGACCGCACCAAAGCCATAATTGCCTTCCCTGGCTGCATCGAGAGCCTCGTTCAGTGCGACCAGCGCGAAGCGGTCCGCGAGCTTCACCGGCAAAAAGGAATCGATAGACGTCTGAATCTCATCAAGGGTGGTGTTGTTCCCGGCTGCTTTCTCAAGCGTCTGCGCCTGGCAGGCTCCGGCCAGGAGAAGCATCAGCAACAGGGCAGAGGTCACAATGCCTGTCGAGGTGCTCCGGGAATTGCGTATTCTGATCTTCTCTCCGAGCATAATATTCTGTCCTTTTCAACTTATTTGCATTACAGCTAAATCATAAGAATCTATGGCCTGAATAGATTTTAAAATTTTGCTCTTGTTGCGGCATGATTTTGCAGTCAATCGGGTTTGCATTGGTCGATCATGTCCGAAAAATCAATTGGCAGATTTCTTTCGCTGTGCACCGAATACCTTTAGATACTTTGCCCATCCATTCTAATTTTGATAATGACCGCCGACCCTGTCGCCAAGTGGGAGGAGTTCCTCCGCTCTCGTTACTGGGATGATCTGCTTGAGCTGGCCGATTCTTACCCGGATGAGCGGAGCCTGGTGGTGCAATTCCCGGACCTGGACAAGTTCGACCCTGAGTTTGCCGAGGAGCTGCTGGAAAATCCGGAGCAGGTTCTGGAAGCGGCGCAGGCGGCGCTGCTGGATCTGGATCTGCCCATGGACGTTTACATGGATCGCGCCCATGTGCGCATCGCCGGGCTGCCGCGCCACTACAAAACCCGCGAGCTGCGGTCCGACCACATCGGCAAGCTGCTGGCCATTGAGGGCCTGGTCAGGACGGCCACGGAGGTGCGGCCCAAGATCGTCTCCGCCGCCTTCCAGTGCCAGAGGTGCGGCTTCACGTTCTTCAAGGAGCAGACCGGCAATAAATTCGAGGATCAGAACCTGAAGTGCCAGAACCAGGCCTGCGACCGGGGCGGGCCGTTCAAGCTCGTTTTAGCCCAATCAAAGTTCGTCGATGCCCAGAAGATCCGTGTGCAGGAGTCGCCTGAGGATCTGCGGGGCGGCGAGCAGCCCCAGACGCTGGATGTGGAGCTGGAGGACGATCTGGCGGGAAGAATCTTCCCCGGCGACCGGGTCGTCGTCAACGGCATCCTCAAGTCCTACCAGCGCAGCACCCCGCAGCAGGGCAAGAGCACTTACTTCGACCTCTTCCACAAAGGCAACAGCGTGGAGATGACGGAGCAGGAGTTCGAGGAGATCGATATCACTCAGGAGGAAGAGGAGCAAATCCTGGAGATGTCCCGCGACCCGGATATGTACGAGAATGTCAGGAAATCCATCGCGCCCTCCATCTACGGCTACGACGACGTCAAGGAGGCCCTTGGACTGCAATTGGTCTCCGGCTTCGAGAAGCACCTGCCCGACGGAGCCCGCATCCGCGGGGACATTCACATTCTGCTGGTGGGAGACCCCGGCATCGCCAAGTCTCAACTCCTGCGCTACATGACCAAGATCTCGCCGCGCGGCATCTACACATCGGGCAAAAGCTCCACGTCGGCAGGCCTCACCGCCACGGCGGTCAAGGATGAGCTGGGAGACGGTCGCTGGACCATTGAAGCCGGTGCACTCGTTTTAGCGGATAAGGGGATTGCCGCCATAGACGAGATGGATAAAATGGACAACGAGGACAAGAGCGCGCTGCACGAGGCGATGGAACAGCAGAGCTATCACCCACTTACAGAGATTCAGCTATCCGACGGTCGCAAGGTACGCATTGGTGATTTTGTAGATGATCTGATGAGTGCCCGCTCGGAAGACGTCGTCCAGGGGATCGATTGTGAGATACTGCGCCTGGGCACAGATGTGAATGTGCAAAGCACGGACTTCGATAAAATCATTGATCTGGCTGTAGATCGAGTGAGCAGGCATCGCGCTCCGGACCATTTTATCAAAATAAAATATTCCAATGGCCGTGAAATTATCGTTACTCCTGAGCATCCGGTTTATGTTGCAAAAGATGGGATAGCGTGCGTGCCTGCC
>JAJRAT010000200.1 GCA_028682845.1 Methanothrix sp.
TACCTTTGCTTACAAATAGTCGATTAAAGGAGGATAACCTATGGAAAGACTATTATTTAAACTGGCAATAGTCACTTTTCTTCTAGTTTCGGTTGCCAGTTGTGGCCTCGATTCGGGTAACACTGGTCTGTCTCCCATAGCACATGATCTGAAGGGACATGGAGCTGACCAGATAATACCGGAGAATCCTGGGGCAGAGGTTTTAACGAACAGGAAAAATGTTTTATCCAATAATTCGACCCTTGCACAGGTTGTTACCGAGGATGTCATGCCTGCGCCCCCAAGGCCGAATATCATAATCATACTGGTAGATAATATGGGCTACATGGATCCGGGCTGCTATGGCGGCGGCGCGGTGCTGGGCGCACCGACTCCAAGGATCGACCAGATGGCCCAGGAGGGCTTGAAGCTCACATCCTTCTATTCCGAGACGCAGTGCACACCCACCAGAGCTGCAATCTTGACCGGAAGGCTGCCCATCAGGACCGGCATGACCCTGGCGTCAGAGGCGGGCTCATTGGCAGGCATGTCTCCCAATGAGACCACACTGGCAAAAGTGCTATCCAACGCCGGCTACAAGACGGCAATGTTCGGCAAGTGGCATCTGGGAGATATCGATGAAAGCATGCCTCAGAATATGGGCTTTGATGAATGGTTCGGAATACTCTATCATCTTAATACCTACAGCTTGAAAGAGCGCATCGGCTTCGATCCCGAATGGGACAAGGGTCTGGATGAAAATTACGGACTGGTTGAAGCCAAGAAAGGCGAGAGCCTCAAGCTCGTGATGCCGCTGAATACGAGCAGCCTCGGAATTGTTGATGAGCAGTGCACAGACAGGGCAATTGCATACATCAAAAATCAGGCCAACTCCACCAAGCCGTTCTTCATATACCTTCCTCTGGCCAGGACGCACTTCCCCAGTGTTGCAAATCCGGAATTTTCCGGGGCGTCCAGCAGGGGTCCGTACGGCGATGGTGTAATGGAGACCGACTATCATGTCGGGCAGGTACTGGATGCGCTCCGAGATATAAAGAAGGACAATAATACCCTGGTGATCTTCACCAGCGATAACGGGCCGACGCTCGACCAGTGGCCTGATTCAGGGTACTCTCCCTTCCGGGGAGGAATCGGCACAGTCTATGAGGGTGGAGTGCGCGTTCCCTGCATATTCAGATGGCCTGGAGTGATCGAGAAAGGAGGACAATCCAACGAGATCATGTGCTCCATGGATCTCTTCACAACCCTTGCACACTTCGGCGAAGGAAAGATTCCCGCGGACAGGCCAATCGACGGTCTGGACCAATCGAAATTCCTGCTTGGTTTGCAGAAAAACTCCAGCAGAGAATGGGTAGTGTGGTACACTGGAACCGACAGCGCCGCAACGACGCTTCCGGCAGCTGTGCTCTGGCATCAGTTCAAGATCATCAGGAAGGGATATGATTCATTCCAGGGACCGGAGAGCGATTACTCTCAGATTCCTGCCGTCTATAATATCGAAATGGATCCAAGCGAGCAGCACAATATTGCAGGGGAGCACGATTTCGCGATTACGGCATTCCAAACGATCTATAGACAGCTTGTGGCGAGTATGAAACAATATCCAAATACGCCATCAAGGGCATATCCGATCGTAGGAGGCGCGAGCTGATCCCGGCGAGAATGTCTTAATTCCAATTTTTTTCGCAGGGATATATCCCAATAATAATAATAAGTGCTTTTTTTATATTTGTATATTTTTAGTTTGAAAATCATGGTCCGCGCTGCAAAACGTGCTGCAAAATACAGTCTGACACATATGCAGTTTGATACATAGCAATTAAAATAATCGCAATATTGGCAATTTTGAAATTAAGTTAGCGTTTCTTTGGAGCTTATACTCTTCATGATATTTGCAATTCAGCATTCTTTCCATACTATTCGCGCCATCTATGAATTTCAACTTGCCTGCAAAGCGAAAGCCCCCAAAACAGCTCAATGGAAATTCCTGATAGTTGAATGGGATAATGCAGGTAAAAGATCATATACTAAGATGGTATTATTTTTTTAAGGAGGAACATTCATTCATATATCCTCAAGGCTTATGACGGCTACTCTGGTACTTTTAATATTATTCCTGGGAGCCACAATTAGCCCGGCTTCCGATCAGGGAGCGGGCAACACGAATAATCTTCAAACGAATACCAACATTAGCGACGGTCAACTGGCAAATGCCAGCACAGGGACCGATCTGCTGACGAATAGGAGAAATCCGCTTGCTGCGAACTCCAGCCTGGATGCAGTGGCTTATGGCGACGTCGTTTCGCCCGACAAGGCCCAAAGCGTTGTAGTCGTCAAGGCCAGCCAGAACAAGGAGTGCCAGCCCGTTGTAGGTTTGACCTACAAGGACTCGACACCGTGCTGGTCCAAGGACGCCCAGCCACCCAAGGGCGCTCCGAATGTCGTATTCCTGGTACTCGATGATATCGGATACGGCGGCCTGGGCTGCTTCGGCGGGCCTGTGGAGACTCCCAACATCGATAAGCTCGCAGAAGGAGGACTTCGCTACAGCAACTTCCACACCACGGCCATCTGCTCGCCCACTCGCGCCTGTCTTCTCACGGGCCGCAACCACCATTCCGTAGGCGTGGGCACGCTCATGGAGTTTGCAACCGGATACGACGGATACAATGCTCACCTGTCCAAGAATGCCGCCACGATGCCGGAGATGCTCAAGGATGAGGGCTACAATACCTACGCCGTGGGCAAGTGGCATCTCGCGCCTTCCGCTGACATCAATGCAGCAGGGCCTTACGATGAATGGCCCACAGGCCGGGGCTTTGAGAGATTCTATGGATTCCTGGAGTCTCACACCAGTCAGTGGTATCCCGACCTGGTCTACGATACTCACCGCATAGACCCTCCGGCCACGCCCGAGGAGGGATATCATCTCTCCAAAGATTTGGCTAACCGATCCATTGAGTTTATAAATGATGGAAAGGCGGTCGATCCGGATAAGCCCTTCTTCCTCTATCTGGCCTTCGGTGCCGGACACTGGCCGCACCATGCGCCCACAGAATACATCGAGAAATACAAGGGCAAGTTCGATCAGGGCTGGGATGCCATGCGTAATACCACCCTGGCCAAAGAAAAAGCTCTGGGAGTGGTGCCCGATAATACCGTTCTTCCGCCGCGGGACGAGTACGTCGAGGCCTGGGACAGCCTCACCCCCGACGAGAAGAAGGTGTATGCACGATTGGCAGAGGTTCATGCCGCATACCTTGACTATACCGACGAGCAGATCGGCAAGTTCCTCGATTACCTGAACGAGACGGGACAATTGAACAACACTATGATCGTGGTGATTTCCGACAACGGTGCCAGTCCCGAAGGTGACTCCAACGGCTACACCAACATGGTTCTCTGGGGCAATTCGCTGTCGGAAGGAGGAAACACATCCGGATTCATAGGATACAATTATCCTTCCTCATCAAATATCAGCACCATGCTGACGAAGCTGGATGAGATCGGCGGACCGATGTCCTATCCGACCTACCCGCTGGGCTGGGCCATGGCGGACAATACTCCCGACCGGCTCTACAAGTGGACCACCAACGAAGGCGGAGTGCATGATGCGATGATCGTATACTGGCCGGATGGAATCAAAGATAATGGCAGCGTCCGCAACCAGTTCTGCCACGCTATTGATGTGGTCCCGACAGTCCTGGAGATCCTGGGCGTCGATGCCCCTGAGGAATACAACGGCTACCCGCAAAAGCCGATAGAAGGAACCAGCATTGCTTATACCTTCAACCATCCGAACGAGCCCACCCACAAGATTGTCCAGTACTTCGAAATGATGGGAACCCGCGGCCTCTGGTACGACGGCTGGAAGGCGGTCGCTTTCCACCACACGAACTCAGGAGGCGACTTCGACAGCGATGTCTGGGAGCTGTATAACCTCACAGATGATGTTTCGGAATCAAACAACCTGGCATCGATGAATCCTGAAAAGGTGCAGGAGATGCAGGAACGCTGGTGGGCGGAGGCCAGCAAGTACAATGTTCTGCCTCTGGATGATCGCA
This sequence comes from Methanothrix sp., assembly GCA_028682845.1. Classification (GTDB taxonomy): domain Archaea; phylum Halobacteriota; class Methanosarcinia; order Methanotrichales; family Methanotrichaceae; genus Methanothrix. The sequence continues at coordinate 4,065 of JAJRAT010000200.1, forward strand.
TCGGGTCGCGCTATCCATCCACACCCAATAGAGGAACATTCACCTACTATCCGGGAGTGGACAAGGCTATGGAGCCGGATATCCCCGATACTCACAACAGCTCCTACAGCATCACCGCAGATGTCGTTATTCCCCAGAAAGGAGCCGATGGAGTTTTGTTCTCCATAGGCGGAAGGTTTGCCGGACTCTCGCTGTACGTTCAGAACGGCCATCTGGTCTTTGACTATAACTTCGTGGGCCAGAAGCACTACACCATCACATCGAAGGACAAAGTGCCCACGGGACCCGCAACTCTAAGCGTTGCCTTCAACAAGACCGGAAAGTACAAGGGAACTGCGACGCTGTTTATCGACGGCAAGCCGGAAGGCGAAACCACCATAAACATGACCGTATCGACCCGCTACTCCTACGATGAGGGCCTGGAGATAGGCAAAGATCCTCAGACGCCCGTAACTGAGAATTACAAGAGCCCGTTCAAGTTTACAGGGACTCTGAATAAGATTGTAATGGAGGTCACGGAATAGGGTTCGGAAGAGACTTTGAATGGATTTGGAATGCGTCCCTGAGTATCACAAATAACAGGATTCCGGCATTGTCCGGGTCCTTTTTTTTTGATGATTCATTTTTAAGACAGTCAGCGAAATTCTAAAAGTGCTCATTCTGCGTCGAAACATTCTCAGCATTGAATGGCGGGATGCAGGCCATTTGATGAGCACGCTTGCGGCTGCCCGCGCCTCACTGAAGGTCCAGCAATTCCCCAGTCCTTGAGCCGCCGGCCGTCTTTCGCTTTTTCTTCTCTTCCTTCTTGCGCTCCACCCGGTACTCCTGGATGATGCTCTCCAGCTTCTCCACCTGGCGGTCCGCCCGACGTTTTTTCATCTGCTCCTCCCAGCGGGCGCGGGCCGACTCCACGTCCTCCGGTCGAACGAACGGAAGGTTGTCGATCATCTTTACAGGCAGTTCCCGGCTGGAGAAGACCGGGATGCTCTTCTCGTAAAAATGCTCCCGCACCGACGGCGCCATCTCGCTGTCGGTGATCACGGCCTCGATCCCCTGCTCGATGAGGAGGTCCGCCGCACTCTTGCCGCCGCCGCTGGCGTCTTGCAGCAGGACCATGTCTCTCTCTTCCAGGCCCCAGCCTTCCTGGACGGATGCCACAGCCTCGCGGGAGAAGGACTCCAGCAGCTTCAGACGCCGCAGGCCGCGGGTATCCTCGATCTGTTCCATCTTTTTTTGGCGCGAGAGGGATTTCTTCAGCTTCTTTATGTATTTCCTCTCGCCGCGCAGCAGGGATCGCAGGCGCTCAATCTCCTTGTCCCGAATTCTGATCTCCTGGTCGCGCTTGATCTCGCGGGCCCTCTTGTCTCGCATTCTGTCGAGCTTTGTGAGGAGATCGCGCTGCCTGGCATCCTTCTCTGCATTTTGCGCCCTCAGCTCGTCGAGATAAGAGCGCAGCGTCCTGACCTGCTCGACAAGTTGCTGATTCTGGCTCCTCAGCGCCGCTGTCTCAGGCGGTGCATCCGGAGCCGCTGCCGTCGCCGCAGCAGCAACAGTCGATCCTCCTGCCGGAGCCCTGGCGGCCTCAATTTCCGGCGGCTTGATGAACTCGATGATGGCATTCTCGATGGAATAGCCCTTGACCACCAGCGCCTTTACCTCATCGGGATTTATCTCGGAAGGAACCTTCTTCTCGACCAGCATGAATTTATTTTTATATTTTTTAAATGCACTGACTGCTGCGGCAAGGGAGTCACGCTCATGATCGTTCTTGTAGCCGAACTCTCTGGCCATTGCGATTTTTTCCTCTGCCGGAACATCCGCGCCGGGCGAAAATAAAACCGCATTGAACGCCCGCTTCACCTTTTCTACGGCTCCGGGAGTGGGGAAGACATCCGTCGCCACCACCAGTGGTCGCCCGCGCGCTGCGATCCACTCGATCACGTCTGACGAAGACATTGCACGGGAGCTGATCTGGTCCACCAGCTCTCCGCTGAGATTAAGTGCGGCGATGCCCGTCGTGGTTCCCGGGTCCAGGCCCACGATGATGTATCCGCGCCGCTGCAAGAGAGGACCCCATTTCAGCTCGGGCCGCTCTATGCTCTGCACCTTCAACTGAGCATCGCAGTAGTAGCCGGGGTCGATGTGCACTTTTTCGCGTGCCGCCTCCACGACGAACTCGGCGCGGGTGTAGCCGCCCAGGCCCTCCACGGCGCGGGAGGCGAACTCCAATCCAGCCTCACGAAGCTGCTTTTCCACCTCACGGGCCAGGCCCTTCACTGCCCCGTGAATCTTGCGAGAGTAGCGGTTCTGGCTCCATCCGCCCCGGCCAGGCGAGCGGCGGCGGCTCACTTTAACAAAAGTGCGATCCTCGAAGGCGAAAAGAACCGCTCCGACGCCGCGGGCAGCGAGCCGGGCGCAGGCTTCCGCTTCCTCCAGTGACTTGGTGCGGTCGAAGGTGATGCCGTGCCACCTGGCCACCTTGAGCAGAGACTCGGGCCGCTCGCCTCCCGTCACCTGCACCAGCTTCGTCTTTGCCGGCAGACGCCGCAGCAGATTGACGAGATCCGATCGATCATCAGCCAGCTCGTAGACGTTGTCCAGCGCCACGATCTCCGGCTGCCGCTCCCGGATGAGCCGGATCAGCTTATGCCTGCTGATCATGTGGTGAGGAATGGCTGCATCCCCATCCAGGATCACCAGCGAATAGCTCGGGCTCTGGCGGCTGTGCGGCGACCCGCTGGCGATGTCAACGCCAAAGATGCTCAAACCTGTCCGGCCTCCTTCCCTGTAACCAGCTCCAGGGCGCTCTCCAGAGGCATTTCAATCTTGTACTTGCGCCAGAAGAAGCGCAGCACGTTGGACACGTCTCTTGTCAAAAGCTCCTCGGCATGGGGATGGGAGAGATCAACCGCCTGCGGCCAGTCGATGATCCTGGGACCTTCATCACCCTCGGCCACAAGGATGTTGAACTCGCTCAGATCGGCGTGGACAATGCCCTGGACCCAGGTCTTTCTTACGTCATCCAGGATCATGTCCAGGCAATCCCGGGGATTGCTGACTGTGACCCTGCCGAGCTGATCGCCTGCGATCATCTCCATAGCCAGAGCATGTCGGCTCAGCGCCATAGGCCTCGGCACGGCCACTGCCGGATAGAGTTTTTTCATGACCTCGAACTCATGGCGAGCGGCAAGTGCAGCGGCATGAAGCCAGGGCAACCGCGGCAGGTCGGTGAGGTGGTCACGCAGGCGGCGCACATGCTTGAAAGAGGCTCTCCCCTGGCGGTGGAACTTGATGGCCAGAGGACCGTTTCCCATAGCGGCATTGACCACCGCCTCCTTGCCTACTCCGATCCGGTCGCCGATGCTCGATACAAAATTGCGTTTAACAAAATCGGATAGCGCCAGAAGATCGTAGGCGTCGAAGTCCATCTGAAAGCCGTCGTAATGCAGAGTCTCCCTTGTTACCAGCTTCAGCTCAAAAAGTTGCTCCAATCTATGCTCGACTTTGCGCAATGGCAAGCCGGAGAGCTGCGAGATCTCCGAGATGGGGACCCACTCATGAGCCTTCATCCCGGTCTCGATAGCGCCGAGCAGGGAGAAATCCTCCCGGCTCAGCTTTAGATATGTTTCTGCGAAATTTTCCACAGCTATTCTAATGCCGTTATTTGGCTTTAGCTTTACCTCTCAAAGACTTCCGGCATCAATAACTTCCGGCTATCTATACTCCGGCACATCTGGCCGAAGCTCTAGCTCTGGTAGCTCTTCCAGCGGCTTTCCAGATTCGGGTCCCTGACAGTTTCCATGACGTAGTCGGCATACTGTGCTCCTGTGGCTCCGTCGGCGCGGCCCGTGAGCA
>JAJRAT010000156.1 GCA_028682845.1 Methanothrix sp.
GCGCCCTCAACAAAGCCTCCGGACCGATCCCCATCTCCCGATTCTCCCAGGGGGGCCACAGTATCCCCAGCAAGAGCCGAACAGTAATGCAGATCGACAGAGAATCCGGATCGGCCAGGAGGCATGCGGCAAGCTCTGCCTTGCGGCTGCGCTCGGCCAAAGATATCTCCTCAAGGGCGGCGGCAATTCGTGAATAGAGCATTTTTTTAACCCGGTATCGGCGCTTGATCAGACTCAAATCGATAGATCTCCAATCAATCGAACTCTATCGATCGGACTCTATCAATCGAACTCTTCGATCAGACTCCAATATGATTCTATCTAATAATGATTCCAATTAATGCTCGATCGAACACCATATAAATGCGGGCTTAATGCAAATGATGTTCGATTAAGCTATTGATGTAACGCTCGACATGGCGCTCGATCTAATTCTCGATCGAACTCCCGATCTTGATATTCTTCAGATCCTCTGCCCTCTTGGCCAGATCCTCAATCATAGCATCCAATTCCCGAAGAAAAGGCCTGGTGTTGCCGGTGGTTACGGCTCCCGGCGCTGAGGCTTTGATCAGCCCCTCCTGCTCCAAAACCCGCAAAGAATAGCGCACTTTATGGCTGGGTATCTTGGTCTCCTCCGCCAGCTTGAGAATGCCGATGGGTTCATTCTCCACAACCTGCTTGAGGATAACCAGGTGCCTTTGCAGCATCTCCAGCTCCCCGCTCACCTTCTCGGTCAGAATTGTTATCACATCCCAAGGGATAAACAAATATTAATCGAATGATAACCTTATAATTCCATCGACTGACATGGCGCACGCTAACATGGATAAATCCCACCAAAATATTCTCCGGGAGGTCATGGACGGCTACATGGTCAGGGCTCCGGGAGCGAGAGCGGAAGCGGATCGATGCCTGGCCGTCAGCCGCTGGGGAGGAAACCCGCTCTTGATGGTCCTTGATGTCGCCTTCACCTCGGTCGGGCTCGGCTATTTTCGCAGCGTTGTTCCCGCAGTCCGGCATTTTTGCGCCTGGGGAAAGATTTGCACGCTGGAGGAGCTGCAAAGCGCGGATGCGGACGCGGATTGCCTGCGAAAATTCTGGAAGAATCGGAGGTCGTGGGAGGTGGCCAGGGGCATCGCCTCGCATCTGGTCGAACTGCAAAAAGAGCGAGAGCTGCATTGCGAGCGTGACGCTCTGGCCTGCTGGGCAAGAGAGGCTCGACCGGAAACGTGGAAAGATGATCCGGTGGGAAGAATTCGTGGTGTGGGCCTTGGAACATTTCAGTATCTGCGCATGAACGGGGGAGTGGATACCGTCATGCCCGACAAAATCGTAAGACGGGTTGTGGGAAGCATCTACCGGGATGCGGGGATGGAGATGAAGGAATACAGTGACCTGGACCTCATCGAAAAGGCAAAAGAGCTTGGCCAAGCCACCGGCTACAGACCTTTGGAAATCTGCTGGATGTGCTGGCTTATTTCAGTAGCGGGCCCTTCGAGAGAGAAAGTCGATGCCGTGCTTTGAAGTCACCCGTCTTCCGTTATCCTTTCCCAGGATTTGAGGGGACGAGACGCCCGTTACGACAAGCATGGTTCTCAGGGTGTGATCGAGGTTGGGATCGACCTGTGCACCCCAAATGATTCTGGCATCAGGATTGATCTTCTGGTAAACCTCATCCACGACGGTTTCCGCGTCGGTGATGGTCATATCCGGACCGCCCACCACGTTCACCAAGGCCGAGGTTGCGCTGGAGACATCCACATCCAGGAGGGGGCTGCGCAGGGCTTTGCTTACGGAGTCGCGGGCCTTTTCGTCGCCGTCCGCTTCGCCCATGCCGATCATGGCCACGCCTCCGTTGGTCATGACCGTCCGGACATCGGCAAAATCCAGATTGATGAGGCCGGGGCGTGTGATCAGCTCGGTGATGCCTTTGACGGAGCGCATGAGCACCTCGTCCGCCACCTTGAAGGCGGCTTGCAGCGGCAAACTCGGCACCACGTCCAGCAGCCGGTCGTTGGGCACGACGATTACAGTATCCGAGACCTCTCTGAGTCGCTTGAGTCCGGCCTCTGCATTCTGCATTCGGATGGAGCCTTCCGCGCTGAAGGGGATGGTAACGATGGAAATGGTCAAAGCTCCCGCCTCCCTGGCCGCCTCCGCCACCACGGGAGACGCGCCTGTTCCCGTGCCGCCGCCAAGGCCGCAGGTGACGAAGACCATGTCGGCACCGTTCACAGCCGCCTTGATCTCATCGATGTCCTCCTGGGCCGCTTCCTCGCCGATGGCGGGAAGGCTTCCTGCTCCGAGACCCCGGGTAGTGCGCCTGCCGATGAGGAAACGCCGGTCGGCATTGATATGAAGCAGATGCTGGGCGTCGGTGTTTATGGCAAAAAGCTCGGCTCCCTGGATGCCGCATTCGGCCAGGCGGTCGATGGTATTTGATCCTCCGCCGCCACATCCGATGACCCTGATGACTGTGGTCAGCTCCTCCAGGATCGAAACCAACTCTTCATCGCTCTGGATCATGCTGGAGGGCTTGATCCTGTTCTCCGCCTCTGCTCGGCCCAGGGCGTCGTCGATGATGTACTTCAATTCCATCCCCTCTACTTTTTTTCTGCTTGATTGTAGTAATCTATTAGTATATAGATTTTGGCATAGTGAA
>JAJRAT010000010.1 GCA_028682845.1 Methanothrix sp.
CGTCGCCCTGACCTCGACCTCCAGCCGACTCAGCTCTTCCTTGTAGGTCAGGGACTCCGTCTCCATCTGCACCAGCCGCTCGCGCCTCTCCTGAATGGACTTTTCCAGGCGGGGCTTGGAGGCGGCGAACTCGTCGAGCTGGAAGGTCTTCTTGGAGATGGCCTTGTTCAGCTCCTCGACCTCCCGGGAGATATGCGAGATCTGCTCCTCGATCCGGTCAAGATTGTCAAGCCGCGAGCTTCTCTCCTGCTCTGCCGTGGCAATCTTCTCGGACAACTCCATCAGCTTCTTGCCCTCTTCCGCGGCAAACTTCATCCTGGAGCGGTAGTGGCCGCCGGTCATGGCACCGGACTTCTCCACCAGATCTCCCTCCAATGTGACCATGCGGTATCGGCCCATGAGCGGGCGGGCGTGAGAGAGGGTTTCCATAACCAGAGTATCCCGGAAGACGTACCAGAAGGCAGGCAGGAACTTGGGGTCGAAGTCCACCAAATTTAGAGCATAATCGACCACGCCGGGGTGGTTCGGCTTGACCGTGGTATTGCCCCGGTCCAATTTGTTGAGCGGCAAAAACGTGGCCCTGCCGATCTGAGATCTCTTCAAGTACTCGATGGCATGAGCCGCATCATCATCGCTGGCGGCGACGATGCTCTGCAGCCGCGCGCCTGCCGCCACCTCCAGCGCCGCCGAGTAGCGCGATCCGACATTGCCAAGCTCGGCAATTGTTCCGAAAAGGCCATGCAGCGTCTGATTCTTCATGGCGGAGCGCACCGCTTCCACGGCCCGGCTGTAGCCTGATTTGTCCTCCGCCGCCCTCAGCCTGCCGTCCGTGCGGGCAAACTCGCCCTGCAGCCGCTGCATCTCCCTCTCCGCCTCGGATATCTCGCGGCGCAGCCTCAGCCGGGCGGCTTCCAGGTCGTCCCGGTCCCGCTCCATCTCCATGGCTTTGCCGTTTTGGACCGCCAGCTCTGACCGGATCTTCTCGGCCTCATGGTCCACGCCAGCCAGCGAGTCCAGCGCCTCCTTGATGCCGGATGACAGCTCTTCCCGCTCCAGGCTGCCCCGCCGGGCGGCATCCAGCAGCCGATCCCGGTCCCGCACCAGATCGCCAAGGTTTGTCTTGGCCTCCTCGCGCTGCAGTCGCGCCGCGGACAGGTCGTCTCGCAGGATGGAATATTTGGCATCGGCCCTGGCCAGCTTCTCCTGCGCTGCCGCCAGGATCTCCATCTGGTCGTCCAGCTCGCCGCGCAGGCTCGCCCCGCGCAAACTGGCATCCCGGACCTTGCTTGCCAGCCCTTCCAGCTCCTGTTGAAGGTTGCCGATCTGAATGAAGCAGGTCTTCTTTGAAGCATCCGTCTCAACGATGGCTTTTTCCGCCATCTCGCTGCGACCCGCCTCGCGAGCCATCTCCCCCTTCAGCTCCTCGATGCGCCGCTTCACCTGGATCTGCTCGTCCTCGCCCTTGTGCGTGATCTCGGCTGACAGGCCCTGCAGCTTCTCGTCAAGAACGGCCAGCTCCGCCTTCTTGGCCTCGGACTTTTGCAGCAGGCCCTCGTTCTTGGCCTTCAAGCCGGCGATCTCCTCATCAAGAACGGCCAGCTCGCTCGACGCCTCCCTCAGCCTGGCCAGGAGCAGGAATGCCTCCTGCCGCCTCAGCTCCTCGCGGTGCGCCTGGTAAGAATGGGCCTTGTCCCGCTCCGCCTTGAGCCGGAAAAGCTGCGTTCCCACTTCTTCTAAGATGACGTCCACGCGTGCGATGCGCTCCCGCACCACGTCCAGCTCTTCCATGGCCTTCTTCTTCTTCTCATCAAACTCGGCCACGCCCGCGATCTCGTCAACAATCTTGCGCCTCTCCACCGGCGACATCTCGATGATGCGCGTCACATCGCCCTGCATGACGATGTTGTAGCTCTCCGGAGTAATCCCCGCCTTGGCGAGCAGATCGAGAAGCTCCGCCTGGCCGCAGGACTTTCCGTTGAAGGAATAAGAAGAAGCGTATTTGTCGTGATTCATCTTGATCTTTCGAGAGACCTCGATGATATCCTGGTCCAGGGGAAAGAGCCTGCTGGTGTTGTCGAGCTTAACCGTGACCTGGGCATAGTCCGGGTTCTTGCCGCTCTCGCCCTTGTAGATGAGATCGGGCAGCCGCTCGGCCCGCATGGCCCGCGAGCTGGAAAGGCACAGAGCAAAGAGAAGAGCATCGACGATATTCGACTTACCGCTACCGTTCGGTCCCGTAACGGTGACGAAGTCGTTCTTCAGAGGAACCCTGATGCTTCTGCCAAAGGATTTGAAGTTCTTGAGTTCAACTTCCTTGATGTACAAAGGTTACCTCCCTCACCCCAGATTGCTCATTTTCCGGCGGACCTCATCGACGGCGCAGCGCGTCCCCGTGCCCCTTCGCCGGATAATCTGTCTTCTTAAGGGTGTTGAAGTTTTTGCTCTCATTTAATCGGTGGATTGCATGATTTTTCTCAGCGGAGAAGCTCGAAGACGCAGCTTATTGATCAAATATGCGCTATGATAAATTTTTTATTTGCCTTAACTTAAGCATGTATTCGAGGATGTATATATTGTTTCCTATGTCCAACATGACCTCTGCAAGGCTAATCATGTCCAACGCAAACCATATATCTTTATAGATTATTATCTTTAAAATACTGGGGTTCTAACAGGAATGCTGGAATACCTGATATTTGTTTTAAGCCTATCCTCGTTATTGCTTGGCGCCAGCCTGCTGACTAATAGCGCGAGGCACATAGCAAAAATTGCCGGAATATCCGAGTTTGTCATTGGAGCTACGGTCGTCGCTTTCGGCACTTCTCTTCCTGAGCTGGCGTCTTCAATTCAGGCAATGCTCTCCGGCCATCCGGGCATAGTCGTCGGAAACGTGCTGGGTTCCAACGTGGCCAACATTGGTCTTGCACTGGGCCTAACCAGCGTGCTTTTTCCGGTCTATGTGAGCAGGCAGATAACCGACATTGATATTCCGTTCCTTCTTGCTTCGGCAGTGGCAACTTATGTTGTTTTTATAGATTTGAAAGTATCCTGGATTGAAGGACTCATCCTCATCTCAATGTATATGGCGTTTATCTTCCACGAAATATCTCAGAATCATTCGCAAGATAGGGCAATAAAAGAGAAGCTGGACCACAAGCAGCTCATAGCCTTCTTCCTGGGTGCGGCACTCCTGCATATCGGTGCCAGATATTTGATTTCATCTGCATTGATCATATCTGAGAACTTGAGAATTGGTGAGTCGTTGATAGCATTCTTCCTGGTGGCAATCGGCACATCCCTGCCAGAGATCGCCGCCACATTGATGTCAGCCAAGAGCGGAAGAGCCGATATTGCTATGGGCAATGTTCTGGGATCAAACACATTCAATTCGCTGGTGGTGCTGGGGTCCAGCACATTCTTTGGTGCCGTAAGTGATAAAGCCGCATTTATCGCTGCAGCGCTTCCCGCCATGATCCTCTTGAGCATCCTTTTGGGCTTCATGTCACTGAACAATCGGATCACCCGCCTGGAAGGCTGCCTCTTGCTGCTCATTTATTGCGCACTGGCCGTCAATCTCATTTAAGGTCCCCAAAACCTATTTACATCACCAAAGGAGCCCTGATTCTATGGAAGTACTTGCCGACGTCGGGGGAAGGCCGGGCCTGGACTGCAAAGGCTTTTGCAGCTATTGCTATTTTAAAGGAGTAAAAAAGATCGAGCCCTTTGGCTGCAAGCACTGCATGCCGTTCAAGAAGGGCTGCGACTACTGCTCCCGCGCCATCGTTGAAGGCTATCCCGGCTTCAAGCCCCTGGAGACGGTGATCTTCGAGGTGGCGCAAAAGTGCATGGGCGACATCCCCGACAAAGTCACCATCAGCGGCGGCGGAGATCTGAGCTGCTATCCCGACCTGCTGCCCCTGGCAAAGATGGTGGGGCAGGGCATGGTGCCCATCAGTTTGGGCTACACCAGCGGCAAGGGCTTCAAAACAGGAGACGAGGCCCGGGCGCTGGTGGATGAAGGAGTAAATGAGGTCTCGTTCACGGTCTTCTCCACGGAGCCGGAGCTGCGCCGCAAGTACATGGGAGACAAACATCCCGAAGCGGCTCTGTCCAACCTCAAGATCTTCTGCGAGAGCTGCAACGTCTACTGCGCGTCAGTGCTCATTCCCGGCGTGAACGACGGCATGGAGCTCGAGAAGACCTGCCGCGATCTGGAGGAGATGGGTGCCAGAGGGCTCATCCTCATGAGATTCGCCAACTCCCTTGAGCAGGGCCTGATCCTGGGAAATTCGCCCATCATTCCCGGCATTGTTCCTCATTCCGTCGAGGAGTTCCAGAGGATTGTCACGGAAACGGCAGAGCGGCACGGCCTGCGCGTCACGGGGACGCCGCTCTGGGACCCGGAGACCGGCGCGCCCTTCGCCCTGGCCAGGAATCCGGAGGAAATCAAACGCCTGCCTGCCATCAGAAGAGGCGCGAGCATCATCACCAGCATCGTAGCCAAGCCGCTCATGGAGACCATCTTCCGCCAGCTCGGCGACAAGGTGAATGTACTGGCTGTCGAGAAGGACGTGGGCTGCCTGATCACCATCGACGACTTCAGGAAACTTGACCTGGCCCAATTGAAGGACACAGTCATCATTCCCGGCAGAACCATGGCCTACGAGAAGGAGATTAAAAAAGTGCTCAGCCTGGACGGCAAAGACAGGCTCGTAGCGCGCGGCCCGGACCAGCTCACTGTGGACGGAGAGATGAGCATATCCATGAAGAAGCAAGAAGTGCTGGACCTGGAGATTGAAGCATTCGGAGAACTGATTGAGGCCATTAACGCTCTGGGCGTCTAAGATTTTTTCGCCTGCAACCTTTTTTGTCATCGTCGCAGCCAATTTCCGTCATTTGACGATTTTGCCCATTTTCGCATTACAGGGCCGCTACCAGGAAAACTATTAGTACTCAGGAAGAATGCCAAAAAGTGATGCTGCAAAAAAGGCCTTTCCACGTCATGATCATCCCCACCCTCGGCTGTCCTTCCAAATGCGCCTATTGCTGGAGTTCGGAGGTGGATTCTCCCATCATGAGCATTGACACCGTCAAAGAGACAGTCGAATGGCTCAAGAACTTCAGGAACGATCCCGTCACCTTCACATTCCACGGCGGCGAACCGCTGCTGGCCGGAGCGGAATTCTATCGGAAGGCTCTGCCCCTGCTCACCGAAAATTTGCAGCACCTGACCCCCAACTTCGCTTTGCAGACAAACCTGTGGAGGATGACGCCGGAGCTGGCCGATGTTCTCGCAGAATACAAGATCCCCATCGGCTCAAGCCTGGACGGCCCTCGGGAGCTGAATGATCTGCAAAGATCGGAGGGCTACTACGAGAGGACCATGAAGGGATACGAGATCGCCAAGGAGCACGGCCTTCAGGTCCAATTCATCTGCACTTTTACTTCTTACTCGGTCAAATTCAAAGAGGATATTTTCAATTACTTCAAGGACAACGGCTTGACGCTGAAGCTGCACCCGGCTCTGCCGTCACTGCGCAGCGACGACCCCGACAAATGGGCACTCTCGCCCCAGGAGTACGGAGAACTGCTGGTCTATCTGATGGACAAGTATCTGGAAAACATGAACCAGATAGAGGTTAGAAACATCAACGATTACTGCCGCTGCGTCCTCACCGGAAGAGGCACTGTCTGCACCTTTGTGGACTGCATGGAAAACACATTTGCGGTGGGGCCGGATGGAAACATCTACCCATGCTACCGTTTTGTCGGCATGCCGGAGTTCGTGATGGGCAATGTCCGCGATCATCCCAGCCAACAGGATTTGGCGGCCTCGCCTGCCGGTCAGCGCATGCGCCGGTATAAGGATTACGTGGACAAGGAATGCAAGGGCTGCAAGCACATTCGCTACTGCCGGGGCGGCTGTCCGTACAATGCCATTGCACCCACTGGCGGCGAGATCAAGGGCGTAGATCCGCACTGTCTGGCCTACAAGAGGATCTTCGACGAGATCGGAGATCGGTTTAACCAGGAGATGATGGGGTCCTTCGGCCTGGGAATGACCGGATCGCAACCGAGCGCAAGCAGTAGTTCTCGCCCTGGGATCATGTCCTTAATGAAGAGAATGATCGCTAAATAGAATTTTGATTTTTTTTTATTTTCACTCTTAAATAGCTGCGGCAACCTCTGCCCCGGAGTATGTTTTATTGACTTCCGGCTAAGCTCTTCAGGCCGCAAGTTAACCACATCGGTCGCTATTCTCTTTGGATTAATTGTTGCTCCCAGTTCGGGTTGATTCAATGCTGGACTTTGTAGGTACATAACATATGATATTTTAATATTTAAGTTTCAAAAGCTTTTTATTCAATGGAATCCTATTTAGAAATAATAGGTGTTAAAATGAATTATTGCAAAATTTTCATATGCTTGGTGTCGTTTGTCTGCCTTTCGTTTCAGGCATGCGCGCAAGATAGTGCCAGTAGCACAATGGGATCTAGCGGAGATTGGATTAGCCCCAACATGGGACAGGTGTCCAGCCGTGCGAATTCTGATCCGGGGCTTGCAGGAATGTTACAATGGCTCGATCAACCTGTCTCTAACTTTCCCTGGTACACTACCGGCGGTTCCTTCTACAGCCAAGCGTACAACAACACCACGTTTTCGCACTACACGGAGTATTATGTACCCTTTGATGCGTCTGTAATTGATGGCATAATAAGCAATCCTGCCAAGTTCAATATAACGCAGAAAACGCCGTCCAATGTGTACTACGGTGCCGGCATAGGTTTGCCCTACTCCCAGTATGCATCCACAGTACCGTCCAAGACCAACGACCTCTGGATTCAGGGAGCGACAAACTGGACTCAGTATGTAGTAAGCCCGGTCGGGACCTGGCTGCAGCTGGTTGCCTACGCACCGATTGAAGGACCTGCAGGCTTCTATGAGATGATTCAGACAGACGCAACCAGTTCGGAATACAAGACATATCAGTTCAACCAGGGTTACAACACCATGAAATTCAAAGCAGACAAGGTTGGAAGACATATGCTCTACTTTGTGGAAAATAGCCAACCCAGTAACGTGGTCGTTGTGGATGTATTTGCCGAGATCCCAGCAGGGTCAACGAAGCCGGTACATGCAATGTCATTGTCTGAACAATGGGCCGTAGCTCAGAGTGTTTGAGGATAGGCGCATAGGATGTCAAAGTCAGATGGCACAATGCCAGCCCCGTCGCGATCATGTACATATAAAACGAGAAGTTAAATGATTGCGGCACAACCGCAGTAGCAATATGTGCGTTTTACGCATATAAACATGACAAGATATAGAAAAATGAAGGCAGAACAGATACTGGAAAATCAATGTCTGACATATTAGGTGTTAAAATGAAATATGGCAAAATTTGGGTGTGCATGATGGCGCTCGTCTGCCTTGCATTTCAGGCATGCGCAGAATCAGATCCACTTGGCGAAAGTACCAGCGGCAGCACAATGGGATCTAGCGGAGATTATCTCAGTCCCAATATGGACCAAGGGAGCAGCAGTGCAAATCCCGATGAGGGGCTGAGAGAGATGGAGCAGTGGCTCGATCAACCTGTCTCCAATAATGTGGCTAAATCAACTGCAACTAGCACCACACCCAGTCCTGATGCTGCTAAATCAACTGCAACTGCGACTAGCACAACTCCTGTCACCAAGCCCACAAGCACGACTGAATCAATAACTACGACCAGCACGACTCCTGTCACCAAGCCCACAAGCACGACTGAATCAATAACTACGACCAGCACGACTCCTGTCACCAAGCCCACAAGCACGAC
>JAJRAT010000046.1 GCA_028682845.1 Methanothrix sp.
CATCCCCTTCATCTTCTTGGGGCTCATGCCGCCCCTTCCGCCTAGTCCTCCCAATCCAGGGAACATATAATCACCTATAGCCTGAGTGGATGGTTTATTGTAGGTAAATATATCGGCTTTGCAGCTTTAGAAATCCTCATGCATGAGAGCCAATCGTAAAGCGAATTGGTAGGCGCTTTCACTCTCCTTCCACCCTCGCTTTCCTCTCCGCCGCCTCTTTCGCTGCCGCCTCTTTTCCGAGCACCCTCGCCACAGCCTCGATCGCCTCCAGGTAGCGCACCATCTGGTCGAGCCAGTTGATCAGGTCGCCCTGGTAAGCATACATCCCGTACCGGTCTGAGAAGTGATCGATGATCTCCTCAGGGCTCTTGCCGTCCGCCCGAAGCTCCAGTATCCGCAGCGATATGCTCTTCTGGACGCATCCGCAGTATGGCGATTCCTTACAGGTGCAGCGCAAGAAGTCCCTTGAGAAATCCATGCAGTACCTCTGAAGCTTGTTGTCCAGCTCCCGCAGGTCGGCGCTGGACAGAAGATCCAAAAACGAACCATGCAGTGCCCTCTGGGAGATCTGCATGTGCAGTTTTGTGGAGATCCGCTCTGCGAACTTGAGGTATAGCGCCTCAAAGCTCTCAAGCTGCACAGCCACATCCTGTGGGCTCTTGCCCCGGCCCAGCAGCTTGACAATTGTCGCCACCTGCTCAGGAGCCAGAAAATGCGCCGCTGCGGCCTCGCCGAGCCTCGTCGCCACGATGCCCTTGACCAGCCCTGCCTTTTCGAGCGACACGAGAGAGCTGTTCAGGTCATCCAGGCCAACTGTGAGATCGTGCAACCGCTCCAGCTCCGCCCGGCTGCGGGCGGCCACGACATTCGCCAGCACCTCTTCCTGCTGCTGCGATTCCTCAAACTCCGGTGCCACGTCCTCCATCTGGCCGTGCAGCAAAGCGAGCGCCATCTCGTCCTCAGACTCGCCCTTCCCTGAGGAGAAACGCCGGCCCGGCTCGGCCAGAATGTAGACCAGTCCCTTGTCGTGGTAACCAGGCCTGCCCGCCCGGCCCAGCATCTGATTGAACTCATGAACATTCAGCCACTCGATGCCCATAGCGAGCGACTCGAAGACCACCTGGGACGCAGGAAAATCCACGCCCGCGGCTAAAGCGGCGGTCGTCACCACGGTATGAATCTTGCCTTCTCCGAACAGCTCTTCGATCCTCTTTCTCTCAGGATATTGTAGCCCCGCGTGATATGCAGCCGCTCCGGGAATGGAGTCCGCCAGGTTGTAGCAGTTCTTCCTGGAGTTGGTGAATATGATGCTCTGGCCTTTGTATCCCGTGGACGAGGTCAGTGCCTGCGCCTCCTTGGATAGCTGGCGGAGAAGCTTTCTCTTCTCAGGCCCGGATGAGAATATGAGATGCCGCTCGATTGGAACAGGCCGCACCTCATACTCGACGAGGGTAGCACCGAGCCTTTTTGCCAGAGCCGCAGGGTTTCCCACAGTTGCAGAGAGAAATATGAACTGGGCTTTAGGAGCCGCGTTTTTCAGCCTGGCAATCATTCCGGCCAGGCGATGACCACGTTCGGCATCCTCAAGCATATGCACCTCATCTATGACCACGGTACCGACTCGCCCCAGGCTCTTCTTGGTGCGTATGACCTGATCTATGCCCTCGTAGGTCCCGGCGATGATGTCAGCATCAAGGCTCTGGGGAACCTTCCTGCCCTTTCCCAGACGAATCCGGCTCACGCCCACCCGAATCGATGTTCGAAATCCCAGCTCCCTGTAGGCTGAGAGCTGATCGAACTTCTGATTGGCCAAGGCTACGAGCGGCACCAGGAACAAGAGCTTTCCCCGGCCTTCGAGCAGGTTCTTGACGCCAGCCAATTCGCCTACGAGACTCTTGCCCGTAGCGGTAGCCGAGACCACTAGCTGATTTCTGCCCTCCAAAAGTCCAGCTTTAACCGACCTAGACTGGACGGGAAGAAGCTTGGTCAACCGGCGCTGCATCATCTGCATGAGCGGTGGCGGCAGAGCAATGGAAGCCAAAGGCAACGTCGGCTCCGCATGGCTCGCAGGGATGATATCAAAGCGGGTCAGCTCAGGGAGAAGCCTCTGTAAGGAGAGCAAGCCCACAACATCATCCAGGTTTCTCCTGGTCTTCAAGACCCTGGCCAGATGGGCCTTGGCCGCCCTTCCTAGCCCCCGAAAATCCGCCTCACGCAATAGCTCCGCGGCAGCACAGTTCTCGCAAATGCGCCGGCCCTTGTAGGTTATGGCATCGGGCTCGACGTAGGTTACCTTTCTCTGGCCGAGACAATGATTGCAGACCTGCACGAACCTGTAGCCGAGCTGGTAGGCCTGCAAAAGATCAATGAACTTTTTCTCCTGCACCGGATCTCCGCGGGCTAGATAAATGGCCTCAGCCTTCCGGAGCATTCTCAAGGCGTCTTCAGGTGGTAGGAACTTCTCAGCCTGATCGTCCTTTTTCACCAGAAACTTAAACGCTCTGGGCCCCTGGGGCATGTCCTTCAGCCGCAGATATCCCTCAAAAAGAGTCTTGCTTCCGCTTTGGGGCAGCAGCAATACGCGAGACCTGTCCGCCTGAGCCAGAACCTGAAAAGACATTTATTGAATAA
>JAJRAT010000198.1 GCA_028682845.1 Methanothrix sp.
GCAAGCTGATATGCATCGTAAGAGCAGAGAATTACACCGACGATCCAGCCAATCCCTGAACTCACCACCGCAACCACAACGGTCAGCAGGAACAGGACAATCCCGCGCTTTGGACGCCCCAGATAAACATGGCCCAAACCGGCTATGATGAGATTCAATATTACTGCGATTATTGGATTTTTCGCCATTTAATTAACCCCCGACTATCTCTATCGGCGAAATAGATATATGAGTTTCGCTACTCTCTGGCCCGGAAATTCCCGGAGCGTCGGTTCCAATCGGTCAAAAGCTCGCGCTCCCACACAAACTCCAAATCCCACCGAGCCCAAAGCCCGAAGCATCGCAGCAGCTAAACCAATCTCATCAACGGATAGCTCTTCTCCACATCATATTCAAGCCTCGCCCGCAAGACCTCGCCCTCATAGTCTATCTCCACCTCGGCGATGATCATGCGCCCCTCCAGCTCGCCGTATCCGAAGACGTTCTCCTTCAGCATCTCCCGGTTTATTGTTACCTTGACAGCCCGGACATACGGCTGCAGGGATATGCTCTGCTGCATGGCCGTCTCCAGGCTCGAAGCCGTCTTCGCGCTCACGGGCGAGCCCACGAACTGATGATAGAGGGCCCCGAGCTTGATGCCCGCCTCGAAAGCGGCTATTTCCCTTTTTGTAGGCGTGAGATCACCACCGGACTCATCAGATAAATCACGATGACGGCAATCAGGAGGATGCCGGCATAAACGATGTCGTTCTGCTGCCAGATGAGAACGCAGGCGGCCAGAAAGACCAGCCCGCCCATGACGATCGCCTTTGGATCGCGGACCTTGACGTAAGATATGCTGCTCACCATGAGAAGGGCAAGCAGGACCATCATGAGAAGCGACAGCGTCGGCCTCCCCAGGAGAATGCTGCCGGACAGCGCAATTCCAGCGGCGGGAATGGGAAGGCCCTCAAAAAACTGATCGTTCTTGCTGGTGATGTTGAACCTGGCCAGCCGCAATGTCCCGCAGACGACATAGAAGATTCCCGCCAGCCAGGCCGCGGTGGGAAAGTGGAATGCATGAAGGGCCATGAACGCCGGGGCGATTCCGAAGGAGACCAGATCGGCCAGAGAATCGAGGTTTGCGCCCAGGGGGCTCGATCCGAACCTCCTGGCCAGATGCCCGTCCAGGCCGTCGGCGGCCAAAGCGAGAATTATGAAGATGACGGCGATCTGCAGGGAGCCCTGATCCGTTCCCTGGGCCGTCTTCAGTATAGCGCAAAATCCGAATATGACATTGAGAAGCGTGAAAACATCAGGCAGCCGCATGATCCCAAAAACATTCATGCGCTCCTCACCGCAATGATGGTCTCTCCCGCCTTGACCTTGTCACCCAGGCTGATTTGCAGATCGTAGCTCTCCGGAATGCTCACTTCCACCCGCGAGCCGAAGCGAATCATGCCCACCCTCTCGCCTCGCACCACGCGGTCGCCGGGGCGAACGTAGCAGATGATCTCGCGCACAATGGCCCCGGTTATCTGGCGCAGCTCCACGATGCCGTCTGCGGTCTCCAGATCGATCCTGTTCTGCTGATTGTTGGTGGCCTGGCAGAGGAATGCCGGAAAGTGCCCGCCCTTCTTGTACTCCGTCTTGCGCACGATTCCGTCCAGCGGCGCTCGGTTCACATGCACATCGGACGGCCCCATGAAGATGATGACGCCGTCCTTTGTCGCCTGAATGATTCTTCCGTCGGCGGGCGAGACCATGCCGTCGCCTCTGGGCAGGCGATCCGGATCTCGGTGAAAGAAGAGCATGAATATGGTCCCGGCCAGGGCTACGGCTGATATGTACCAGTTTCCGACAACCGCCAATGCCGCCATCAGGAAGATGGGCACCGAGATCCAGGCTGCGGAATCTTTGGCGAGCTTCAAGACGCCTCGCCTCCGGGATGTCTGATCTCTGCCGCCAGCTCATCCATCTCCGCCAGGAGTTCGGGCAGGAGGAGGAACACTGCATACGAGATGATCAGGAGGGCCGCCACTGAACCGGCCTTGCCGATTACATTATGGGCAAGGTCAAAGCTGTCCACACCAAACCAGCTGTAGGCATAGGCCATGAGCACAAAACCGTTTCTTGCTATATTAAGAATATAGATGGTCAGGGTGGAAATCGCCAGTGCTGCCGCTCTTCTCTTGAGCGGTGCCTGAACGGATAAGATGACCCCCGCGAAGAGAGCGATGCTCTCAATCGCCGTGCAGGCCAAAATCAACTCCACCGTCTTGCCGTTCAAGGACATCAAATTCCAGCCAACCATCACCACGGGAACGGAGAGAAGATGCAGCGCCTGGACGGTGACGGTTGTCGTAAATCCGATCAGCGCGCCCTTTAGCGGCTCGATCTCTGCAAAGGGAAAGTAAACGATCCCGCACACTGCCGCGGCATAGCTCGCCCAGGCAATTCCCGCCTGGGAAAAGCCCTTGCGATAGACCAGCCATGCCAGATAAAAACATAAAAGCGCCGCTGCAATGACAAGAGCCACATTGAAGTAGTCTTCCACTTCCAGGTAGCGACCCGGCTTGCCGAGCCAGAAGGCCCCGAAGATGGCCCAGCCAAGAGCTGCCGCCAGGCTCTTCCCTGTCAAAGCCGAGAGCAGCAGCAGAAATAAGCTAACCCAGAGAGCATATTCAGCCAGCCATTCGAGCGTCATCCAATCAATAGAACCACAGCAGGTTTATTTAGCATTATCTCCTTACATTGATACTATCGTGACCTGGGGAATTTAGGGGAACGTGTCCGAAAGGTTTGATTGATCATGGTTCGAAGAAATTCTATTCTTGTTTTTGCCGCTCTCCTGATCTTAGCGGCTCATGTACTGGCGGTGCCGGCGCTCTCATTATCGCAAGAGATCCGTCTGCAGGAGAGCAGCATAGGCCAGAAGGTCGATGCGGCATTGGCAAAAAAACTATCCGCCGGAGACGGCGATAGGATACCCGTAATCGTTATTCTCAAAAGCGGAACGGAAGGGAATTTTGATAAATCCGGCATAAAACCGGACGATTTCGCGGTCAAATACAGGTATCACCTAATCCCGGGCCTGGCAGGCGAGGCCACAGCCAAAGCCATCGAGAAGATCGCCAGGAGCGATACGGTTCAGGGGATCTACTTCGATGAGTCCGCAAAAGTCTCTGCGCCGGATGGGAATTCGTCCCTTAACCAATCATCCATTAATCAATCATCAATTAACCAATCATCCATTAACCAATTGAATTTTGCGTCTTCTCCTTCGCCTTCATCGTCACCATCACCATCATCTCCTTCGTCTTCACCTTCATCGCCACAATCATCTTCACCATCATCATCACTGCCACCTTCTCCTGCATTAGATGTCGCGTCCGATTCACCCGTATCTCCTGCTCGGTACATCAACGCCGATAAACTCTGGGAGAAGGGAATTGACGGAAAAGGAGTAACAGTCGCCGTGCTTGACTCGGGAATTGATAAGAATCACCCGGATCTGGTCGGCAGGGTAATCGGTGAGACGAATTTCATCACCGACGAGGTCTCCGCTGACGACCTGCTCGGTCACGGCACCATGGTCTCAGGCATCATTGCAGGCTCCGGTGCGGCTTCCGGCGGCAAGTACAGGGGAATTGCGCCGGGCGCGAATTTGCTCAACGTGAAGGTCATCGACAGCAAGGGAGACGGCAAAGTCTCGGATATCATTGCCGGAATCGAATGGGCCATCTTCAACGGTGCAGATGTCCTGAGCCTGAGCTTGGGCGGCATAAATCTGGGTGAGACCAATCCGCCCATCACGATGGCTGCCGATAATGCCGCTGCTGCCGGTGTCGTGGTATGCGTCGCTGCAGGAAACCGCAACAGCTCCCAGACCGGCGGCCAGGCAGCTACGACCTCGGCTCGCCAGGTTGACGGCGGCAACAGTCCGGTTGACCTCTCCGGGCTGCCGCAGAGCAAGGACAACAATGATAAGGAGAACAATGATGTCTTGCTGCTCCTGGTCCCCATCCTCATGGCTCTGCCTCCCGGCCTCATCGATTCGCCCGGCGACGGGGTCAACGTCATAACCCTGGGAGCCTCGGACTACCAGGGCCGCGTGGCGGGCTTTTCCGGGTCGGGACCTACCAAAGACGATCGCATCAAACCGGACGTGGTGGCCCCAGGAGTGGACATAATCTCGACCGTTCCCACGGGTATTGATAAGCTGGAATATTTGGATGTCTATTACGCCAAGGAATCGGGCACCAGCCTATCCACACCCGTAGCTGCAGGCCTGGCTGCCCTGCTCTTGCAGCAGGACAAAAATCTGACGCCTGCCGGAGTAAAAGCGGCCATGATCCGGGGTGCCCAAAAGCTCAACGACACCAACGGCCAGCAGTATGAGGAATACTATCAGGGAGCAGGCCAAATTGATGCGGAACGCTCGGCACAATTCCTGGACAGCGGCGTTTGCGCTGCGATTCCGGATCAGTGGAACGCAGGCAGATGGGCATACCTGCCTTCGGGCAAAGGAGTTTATGTGGGCCTGGACACGGGAGCCGACAGGCCGCAAAAGAAGATTTACGCGCTGGCTCCGGGCGACAAAGATTGGAGCCTGCGATTTGTATTCGTCAGCAACCGGGAGAGAAAGAGCCTGAAGACTGAGGTTTCGGGAGAGGTCTCGGATTGGGTCAGCTTGCAGGCATTGCCCGAGCACGTCACCGCCAATGATCAGGTGGTCTTTGCCGCATCCATGACAATTCCTGCCGGAACGCCGCCGGGAGTTTATTCCGGGTCTATCGACATATCGGACGGCAAAGAGAAGATCCTTGATATTCCCATCAGCGCGACCGTGGCCGGGCCATTTGATATCGCCAAGGGCCAGGGAACCGCTTCGGGCGCTCTGAAAGGAAATCAGTGGGATTACTACTATCTGAATGTCTCTTCCGGCGCAAACGAGCTGGAGGCCGGCCTTAATTGGGATACCCACGACAACGACACAAACGCAGATTTAGACCTCTTCTTGCTCTCGCCTACCAGCGAATACTACTCAGGCAAGCAGACCGATTCAGGTGAAGAGATCAGCGTGGCAAATCCGCCTTCAGGAAAATGGCTGATGGCGGTTCACAGCGAAAATTCTTCCATTGTCGCCAACTACTCGCTGAACGGCAGGGTATCTCTCATCAAGACCACTCCGCAAAGATGGAACATCGCATCGGCATATCCGGGAACGAGCGACCACAATCAGTTTGTTGTCGAAAACCAGGGGCAAACCCTCGAGAACCTGAGCTACGTCGGCGTGATCAACAGCGTCGACATGCAGGAGCTTGAAGGCAGCGTGGGCCAAAAAGAGGTTTGGGAGAAGGCCATAAACGTCACAAACCGCACCAAGAAGATCTCAGCCGGCCTAAACAGCAGAGATAAGAGAAATGAGAGTGAGATGCTCCTGGTTTTTGAAGATCCGGCAGGTGAGCCCTGGGATGCGGCTTTGGGTTCCGGCAACCTCGGACCAATCGAGATCCTGCGCCCTGAGAACGGCACATGGAAGGTAAAGGTTTACGGATACAATGTTCCGGAGGCAGGCCAATCATTCGGCATAACACTGAAGGAATATTCCGAGGACCAATGGACCTGGATTGCGACCCGCGGCCCCCGGAGAATCGAGAGCGGCTCCAGCGGAACCATAGACGCCGACATTACGATTCCCCAAAATCCGTCTGCTGCGAAAGTTGACGGGTCCATAAAGATCTCGTCCGACAACCACACGCTGGAAATCCCGGTAAGCGTGTCCGTTGCCGGCACGACGCTGCAGGGCCTCAGCTCGTCCGCAGTGCAGGATGCCGACAACGACAGCCGCTTTGACCTGCTCAATCTCTCCTTCGGCGTGAATGTAACCGTGCCCGGAGACTTCAGGCTGGAGGCGATGCTGGCGGATTGCAGCGGCCATGAAATCGAGCTGCTGAGCCGGAGCGCAGCGCTTCAGAAGAGCGGCCCAATCGAGGTGAGCGTCAACGGAAGCCGCATCTGGATGAAGGGCATTTGCGGCCCGCTTCAGGTGAGCAATCTCATTCTCTACGACAAAAACGGAGACTACATCGACCGCTTTGAGAAGAACATAACCATCGACCGGGACCCCAAGCAGTTCCAGCCTCCAGCGGCATATCTCACCGGGGAATATGTCAACCGCACCACGAGCAGTAAGATAGCCGTGGGTGTAAATATATCAGTGACAAAATCGGGCAACTATCAGGTGCGCGGCATCTTCGTTGACGATCGCGGTGAAAAGCTCGGCGAGGACAGCGTGGAAAGCAAGCTCGTGCCGGGAAATGCCACTCTCGTCCTGGGATTGAATCCCACCAAGTTCATGATGCTGGGTGAGCCCTCGAGGGTTTATCTGGTGGATCTGGTCTTCAGCCTGGACGGAAAAGAGCTGCAGCGAGTGGATGAGCCCTGGGCGTCCGAGATTATGGACCCGGCCGGCTTCAAAGTAGGCATAGGAGCGGCGAGCGGCGCGATTGGCTCTAACCTGACCAATGAGAGCGCCAGAGAGGCCGGAACCCTGAAAATGGAGAACGGAAAGATGGTGATATCTTAACACCCAATTTTTGGCCGTTCTCTTTTTCATCTCCTTCGCGCCAAGGCTAGAGTAAAATGTCTCTCTTTCACATTACTCGGGAATCGGATATCCCACTGGTGGGCTGTCTCTACTTCGGCATCATCGACCGGGGCAGCAACCTCCTGCAGATCCGCCCCAGTTGCAGTTGCAACCTCTCCTGTCCATTTTGCTCCGTGGACGCGGGGCCGTTGACCAGGACGCGGGTGACAAACTACGAGGTGGAGCTGGACTATCTCATGGAAGCTGTCGAGGAGATCGCCCACTTCAAGGGGCCGGGAGTGGAGTGCCACATCGACTCGCCCGGCGAGCCCATGCTCTATCCCGATATCGCAGAGCTGGTGGGCCAACTGAAAGCCGTTCCGGAGGTCGCCGTGGTTTCCATGCAAAGCAACGGAACCCTGCTCGACGAAGAAAAGATCCTGAAACTTGAGGCCGCCGGCCTGGACAGGATCAATCTCTCCATCCACGCCCTCTCACCGGATAAGGCCCGCTTTCTGGCTGGAGCCGATTGGTTTGACATCGAGAAGATCAAGGAAACGGCAAAACGGATCGCAGAGAGCAAGATCGACCTCTTGATTGCGCCCGTCCATATTCCCGGTTTGAATGACGATGAGATGCTGAAGTTGATTGAATTCGCCAAGCAGATCGGAGCCGGCAAGCGGTGGCCGCCTCTGGGCATTCAGAAGTTCGAGCATTACCGGCTGGGCAGGTCGCCCGGCAAGGTCAAGGCAGGTAACTGGTGGCATTTTTACAGTCGCACCATGCCGGAATGGGAGAAGCGGTCATCGATGCCTTTGCGCTTGAAGCCCCAGGATTTCGGCATTGTCAAGCGGCCCATGATCCCGACGGTCTTCGAGAAGAGAGAAAAGGTGAAAGTGGAGATCAAAGCACCGGGATGGGTGCGCGGCGAGCAGTTGGGTGTGGCCAAAAATAGGGTCGTCTCCGTGATGGACTGCCCCACTACGAGCGGAAGCGTGCGGGTGCAGATCGTCAGCAACAAGCACAACATCTACGTGGGAGTGCCGACCAGATAGTCGAGCGAGAATTATCGAACTAATAAATAGTTGAACTTATAAATTATATATTTTTCAGTGCAGATCTCAATGCCGCTTTAGCAGCTCGAATTTCTTCATAGCTGTATGCCGGAGTCAACTGATCACGACGAGCCTCTTCCAGTGCCGCAGTCAGGGCCTTCATAGTCTCCACCGATCC
>JAJRAT010000068.1 GCA_028682845.1 Methanothrix sp.
ACGAGATACTCTTTGCCGTCCGCGAAGCCAAGAGGAGCTTGGGAGAAGGAGCGGACTTTCGCGTCGCAGATGCACTGGATATCCTGGAGGGAATTGCCCCCTTCCTGGACAAGGATGCCGTCGTCAAGATGAAGTGTCGCCATTGCGACAGTTATGCGTCGGCCTCATTTCCCCTTTCGCACGACTTCTTTGTAGTAGATAATAGCGAGCACTGCCATGCCAGGGACGTGTCCATCAAAAACCTTGCCGCACTCAAGCTGGCCGGATGCAAAGAGTTCTCCCGCCAAGAGCAAGAAAAGATGGCGGCTTTGGGAAATGCCATCATGGAAGAGGAGCTTAGGCCCGCTTTTGTGGAGAGAAAGCTGTACGACCGATGCAAGTTTGCCAGCTACAGCGTCGCCTTCCGGCTTCAATCGTCGCCCGGCAGCGTTTGCATAGAATTCGGGCATAAGACGGATGCGGGGTTTGCCTGTTGTGATATTCAGATCTACATCGTGAACAGACTGGACCCGGGATTTGGAGCGGAGAACTCCCAAAAAATCGCCGCTGCTCTGAAGAACGGTCCGACGATGCTGGTCAAAGCCAGCCGGCAGACAAGAAGGCAGTTGGACATAGACTACTTGCTGGAATGGATTGCTAAAAAGCGAAAGATGGATATAGTTTATCTCTAGCTTCTATTTTAGCTTTGGATGATAATTGATATTTAAAGGATGTTTTATGCAATGGCGCAACCGTTAGTGCCAGATACCAGTGTGGTTATAGACGGCAGGGTTTCTGCCAAGATCAAAGCAGGTGAGCTTCAGGGCCGCAGGATCGTCGTGCCGGAAGCAGTGGTAGCGGAGCTGGAGGCCCAGGCCAATCATGGCCGGGACATCGGCCTGCGCGGACTGGAAGAGCTGCGCAAGCTCTCCGAACTTGCCAAGAGCGGGAAGATCGAGCTGGAGTATGTGGGCATCAGGCCGAACCTGGATCAGATCAAGCTGGCCGGGGGCGGCGAGATCGATGCCATGATCCGGGATGTGGCGCTGGAATTGGGTGCATCGTTCCTGACCAGTGATCAGGTCCAGTCCAGGGTCGCCGAGGCAATGGGCCTGGATGTGGAGTACGTTCGACCCCAAAGAGAGGCCATCAAGCCGCTGTCTATGGAGAAGTTCTTCACCGAGGATACTCTATCCGTGCATCTCAAAGAGGGTGCAGTGCCCATGGCCAAGCGCGGCAAGGTGGGCGACTTCAGCCTGGTGCGCTTGGGCGAGCGGCCGCTGTCGGAGCGAGAGCTGCGGGACATGTCCAGGGAGATCTTTGAGCGGGCCAAGGCGGACCCGGAGGGCTACGTCGAGATGGAGAAGATTGGAGCCACCATAATTCAGCTCGGGCCCATGAGGATCGCCATAACCAAGCCGCCGTTCTCGGATGGGCTGGAGATAACCGCTGTGCGGCCTGTGGCCAAGGTGAACTTTGACGCCTACCGACATAACGTGGAGCTGAAGGCGCGGCTGAAAGAGAGCCAGAGAGGAATTCTCATCGCCGGGCCGCCGGGCTCGGGCAAGTCCACCTTTGCTGCCGGAGTGGCCGAGTACTTGCTAGGCTGCAACTACGTGGTCAAGACTCTGGAATCGCCCCGCGATCTGCAGGTACCCCCCGAGATAACCCAGTATGGTCCCCTGGAAGGCAGCATGGAGGCATCAGCCGACATATTGCTGCTTGTGCGGCCCGATTACACCATTTACGACGAGGTGCGCAAGACGCGCGACTTCCAGGTCTTCGCAGATATGCGCCTGGCGGGCGTGGGCATGATCGGCGTGGTGCACGCCAACAAGCCCGTTGATGCCCTGCAGCGATTGCTCGGTCGCGTTGATCTCGGCATGATTCCGCAGGTCGTGGACACCGTGGTCTTCATCGAGAAGGGCGAGGTCACCAAGGTCCTGGATGTGGAGTTTGTGGTCAAGGTGCCTAATGGAATGGTGGAAGCGGACCTTGCCCGTCCGGTGATCGTGGTCAAGGACTTTGAGACAGGCACGGCGGAGTACGAGATGTACACCTACGGCGAGGAGATTGTGGTCATGCCCGTCTCCAAAGAGAGCAAGAAGCCGTCGCCCTCCTGGAAGCTGGCCTCCCGCGAGATCGAGAAGGAGCTGTCGCATCATGTGCGCGGACCGTTCCAGGTGGAGATGCTGACCGACTCGTCCGCCGTGATTCATGTGCCGCAGGACGAGGCGGCGCGGGTGATCGGCAAGGCCGGCAAGAACATCGACCAGATTGAGAAGAACCTGGGATTGCACATCGATGTTCGCACCAAGGATGAGCCTGCACCGCTGGCCGAGCCGAGGATTGAGGACACCGCCAAGCACCTCATCATCTGGCTGGAGGATCTGGCGGGCGAGTCCGTGGAGGTCTTCGTCGGCGGCGAGCCCGTATTCACCGCCACGGTAGGCCGCAGAGGCGACATCCGGGTGGCCAAGTCCTCGGAGATGGCCAAGCGCATCATCAAGCGGATGAAGAAGGGCGAGAGGATCGAAGTTCAGAAGGCGGAGCAAGAGTAGGCGACTGGAGTTTGGTCGCTTATCCTTTCCCGGGACTTCTTCAACTCATCCGGTTTCTTAATTTTTTGATTTATCGTTAAATCTTGGTGC
>JAJRAT010000169.1 GCA_028682845.1 Methanothrix sp.
AAGGTGGACCCAGAGGGCCCCCAGTTCCCCATACCCAAGGGAACCGCAGTTGACGCTGTTTCCGGCGAGTATGAAGCCATCAACGAGATGGCCGCAAAGCGCTCGGGCGGCGAGTACAACAGAATGTTGCTGTACACGTTCTTCGATGCACCCCACACATCCTGCGGCTGCTTCGAGACCATCGGCTTCTACATGCCCGAGGTTGACGGCATCGGCCTTGCCGACCGTGACTTCAAGGGCGCAACCCCCAACGGACTGCCCTTCTCCACTATGGCAGGCCAGACCGGCGGCGGCAAGCAGGTAGTAGGATTCCTGGGAATGGGCATTCTGTACTACTTCTCACCCAAGTTCCTCCAGGCCGACGGCGGCTGGAGAAGGATCGTCTGGATGTCCAAGGGCCTCAAGGAGAGAGTAAAGGCAGGCATCGATGAGGACATGATGGCCAAAATCGCCACCGAAGACGATGCCAAGGATATCGCAGCACTCAAGACCTTCTTGCTCAAGGTCAACCATCCTGTTGTCGAAGGTGTCTCCAGGAAAGTTGACGGCAAGAAGATTACCGAGGGCTGGAAGCTCGAGGATATTTCCGACGAGATCAAGGAAAAGGTCATGGCCTATATCGAGAAGACTGGCGGAGACATCAACATCGATACCGTCAAGTCCGAGCTGGCTCTTACCGAAGGCCAGTTCATGCAGGTCGTCGAGGCCCTACAGGCTGACGGCGTGCTCGAGTGAATTAATTAAAAAAGGAGAGATGGATCAATGCAGCTAAAACTCAAGCCAAAGGCACCAGCCGCAGCGGCTCCAGCAGCCGCTCCAGCCGGAGCAGCAGCACCCGCAGCAGCACCAGGTTTGTCCATGTCCGGCAGCGCCGGCGGTATCAAACTGGTTCTGAAGGATGCCAAGATCAGCATCGATAAGGTGGTACTCGCCAAGTAAGAGTCCGCCTTTTTTCTCCTTTTTTGGAGAGATGCGGACAATTCTTCGGCGAGCACGACTATATTGATTAAAAAGTGAGGGAGAGATTATGCAGCTTAAGCTTAAGAAGAAGGAAGCTCCAGCGGCAGCCCCCGCGGCAGCCGCAGCGCCCGCAGGAGCGGCTCCGGCTTTTGCCATGCCCGCAGCATCATCGGGTGGCATCACCATTGAGCTCCGTGGCGCATCCGTGCACATCGCAGAAGTAGTTATCAAACCAACAAAGAAGTAAGGAAGGCTAGACCTTGGGGAAGATAATTGCGGTAACCGGCAAAGGCGGCACAGGCAAAACGGCCGTGACCGCGATGCTTATCAGATATCTTGTAAAGGACTCAGGAAAAAAATACCGGATGCTTGTAATCGATGCCGATGCTG
Source organism: Methanothrix sp. (assembly GCA_028682845.1). GTDB lineage: Archaea > Halobacteriota > Methanosarcinia > Methanotrichales > Methanotrichaceae > Methanothrix. Next base: position 1,351 of record JAJRAT010000169.1, read on the forward strand.
ACGCCAATCTTGCGGATGCGCTCGGCGTAAAAGCCGATAAGACCATCGGCGATATGAGAGAGTTCATGCAGCGATCCCGGTACACCACGCCACCGGAAACTGATAAGCAGGTGCTTTTTGAGTCAAAGCTTTTCGAGATCCTCTTGGAAGAGGATGGCTATGATCTTCTTGTCATGGGCAAGCCGGAAGGTTCTGGATGCTACTGTTTTGTAAATAACCTTCTGCGCGGCGTCATGGACAAGACTGTTGCCGACTATGATTTGGTTGTTATCGACACGCCTGCTGGCCTCGAGCATTTCAGCAGGAAGACAATTCCTGATCTTGACGACCTCATCGTGGTTACGGACGAGTCCCGAAGAGGGCTCACCACGGGCGAACGCATTCGCGATCTGGCCAAGGAGATCGAGCTGAAATACAAGAATCTGTACGTGATCGTAAACAAGGTCACGCCAGGCCACAGAGACGCGGTTCTGGAGAATGCCAGGAGCCTGGGCCTGAAGGTTATCGGCACTATCCCCTATGATGAGAGTTTAGCCAAATTCGATTTAGTGGGAGATCCATTGATGGGCCTACCTGACGATTCGCCTGCCGTCCATGAGATGTTGCAGGTCGTCAGGGAACTTGGCCTATGAGGGTGATTTGAATGGCAGGAAAGATCACATTATCTGACCTGAACAAGACATTATCTGAAATGAATGTTCAGTCCCTCGAAGGTGTAAAGATCGAGGGAGATATCGAAATTGAATTAGACGCAGGAGCAGGCGGCGTTGGACCTCTGTTTGCCTACTACTTTGGCCAGGAGGCAGCCAAGATCGCCATGCAGCTCATGAACTTCGCCAAGGCTGTAGGCTACCCGGTAGAGAATCTGCTTCAGCCCGTAGCAGTCGCTTCAGCCATCGCTCCAGCACCAAAGGATCTGGCAGCCGCAGCCGCAGCAGTCCCGGCCTTCAAGGTCGCATCTGCTCTGGCAAGCGCCAAGTTCTCCGTTGGAATCGACAAGACCTGGAAGACCCCTATCCAAGAGGTCACACTGGGTGCCACCAAGGCCAACGGCGGAAGCCGCGGCCATGTAGTGAAGCTCGGCGGCGAGAAGGCTATGCCTTTCTTCCCTGATGCTGCTATGCCCCATGCCCCCAAGGTCACTATGGACGTCTTCGACATGCCCATCGGCATGGCCAAGGCCGTCAAGATGCACTATGAGGATGTCATCAACTCTCCGGGCGAGTGGGCCAAGAAGGCAGTCAAGAAGTTCGGCGCCGACATGGTCACAGTTCACCTGA
>JAJRAT010000063.1 GCA_028682845.1 Methanothrix sp.
CATGCCCGCGCTGAGGCGAGGGTGGAGAATGCTGTAGCCCTCCATGACATATCGCTTTTGTTCATCAAACCTGGGGCGGTTTAGGGGGTGAGCCATGGTCTCCACCAGCCGCCGGGCAGAGTCAAAGGGCATCTTGGTATCTTCGTCAACCGTGATGACGTACTTTATCTCGGGCAGGATCGATACGTCTCCCGTGATCATGCAGAAGCTGCTCTCGGCTGCGCCTCGCAGCAGTGAGTTGAGTTCCCCCAGAATGCCTCTCTTTCGCTCATAGCCCCTCCAGATCCTCTCCTTTGGATTCCACCTGCGCCGGCGGGGAAAAAGAAAGAAAATGCTATCGTGGTATTTTTCGTTCAGAGCCTCGATTCCCCGACTGGCTGCAAGCAGCAGATTCTCGTCTCTTGGTACGACCTCCTGCTCGGCGTCGCCCAGATCCGTCAGAAGGCCGAAGTGGAGGTTTGGATCCCGGTTTGCCAGGTATCGAACTTCCAGCCCCTCCAGCAGATCAATAACTTTTTCGGGGCTGTTTAGAACAGATGGCACCACCACCAGCGTTTGCAGCTCTTCCGGAATGCCCGACGAGAAGTCCATTCTGGGGAGCGCGTGGGGCCTGACCAGCAAAGTTGCCATCCAGTTTACCAGGCCGACCGCAGGACTGCTCAGGCAGATCACCAGGAAGATGGAAGCAAATGCCAGCATCCATCCGCCGGACCCCGTCTCAAAGGCCCGGCTAAGTACTGCCGCGGTGATGAATGCTGTAACCAGCGCTATCGCGCCGAGATAACTGAACAAAGGGAGCCGTTGAAAAATCCTGCCAAGCGGCTCCATGAGCGACCGCCTCATCCCGGCATCTTCTTCAAGATCAGGCAGCCCCTTATCTATCAGGTAGAACCCAACGTGTGCACTCCGGTCTTCGCTGCCCTTTGTCTCAATGCTCTGCCGGGCCAGCTTTACCGCCATTTGCGCAACATCTTCTTCAGAGTGCGAGCTATGCCTTGCGATCCTCTCAACCGTATGGCGGTAGCGGTCCCGCGTGGCGAAGTCCATGCGACTGTATGTGTCGCCGGGGTCCGTCTGCAGCGCCTTCTCGACGGCGCTCGTCCCCTCCACAAACTTCCTCCAGTCCATGGACTCAAGAAAACGAAAGCTCCCAATGCTGTTGCCTATGGAGACCTTATCCGCAGCCTCTTGCTGGATATCTTCCAAAACCATCTGCCCGATGGTCTTCCCCTTCTCGGATAGACGCTCTTCAATCCATATCAGCGGCAGGGCCAGGGCATGGCTCTGTCCCTCCAACCTTCGGGCAAATTCGGCAACAAATGCACTGGACAGTTGCGGCTGCGAGCTGGCCATGTCAGCTACAACGACGATCATGTTCTTTGGCTCGGTCTCAGCCGTCAGAATTACCCGATCCGCCCAGTAGCCTGCCAGGTTGCGGTCAATCCTGCTCTTGGCGATTCTTAAAGAGATGCGTCGCAGGTTCTCAATCAGTGCCAGGCGGAGCATGATCGCAATGGCCCACAGCTCGCCCAGCTTAAGCGTCGTGACCGTCTGATAAGCATCCACGAAGCGCTTCAGGCTATCCGGGTCCGCCCGCCCGTCGGTATGACGGATCAGCTCAAGTGCAATATCATAAGTGCGCGGGTAGCCGGCCAGCGGCCCTTTTAGCAGATGCGGCAGATCTCTGCTGTATCCTTTCGGCAGATGCCTTTTGGATATGCGAATCTGCTCTTCTATCTTGTAGAAATTGTCCAGCAGCCAAACAGATGCCGGTGCAATTCGCAGGTTTGATGCCGCGGCCTCCGCCAGCAGCTCGTTTGCCTGGAGCAGGATTGCCTCGTTCTCAGCGAGCCTTGGCAAGAGCAGGTCCTTGCCCGGCATTGGGTCCGTCTCATGGCGTTCTGCCAGCGCCTTGGCATGCCGCGCCAGTTGGTCTGTGCTGAAAAGCTCAGAACGCAGCGGCTGCTCGTAGTTGTATTGGCGTGGAAAGGCATTGCTATCGAGGCGTGCCTTGAGACGGTTTATAGTCCTATGAACTTGATTTTGGCCGAGAATCAATTTTTGACACCAGGTTAAGCTGTAAAATGGCTCAATATCGGTTGCCTGCGATTCTGTTGGCAGGCTGATCTCTAAACTCCAACTGAACAAAAAGAGTCAAGAGCTTGAGACAATCTCCTTTGTAACTTATTGAATACATGCTTTTAATAGTTTTTGGGGCTTTATTGCAAGCACAGCTTCTATCTTACAATATGCCGCCAACGAGATGAACATGCTGCAATTTCTAATAGCGTCTTTGCGATCTTATATCCAGATTTAACCTAATTTGCATTAAGATCGGCATTCGACATCAAATTTGTATGATCAAAGCTTTACATCCTATTTTTTCTCTGGCGGATCATCCCGCAAAATCACCGGCACACGCTCACCAGCCTGCTCATGCCGTCGCTGGTGACCATGCCGATGTAGAGATACGAATTTCACCGGTGATGGTTTTATGCACGGTATGGGGTTCTATGGTATTTTATTTAAAACCTTAACTTCGCGCATGTAGGGAATAAAGAACGCTTTTAAGGTGGTTTTCTAGCGCCAAGTCATTATTTGGGCGGAGC
>JAJRAT010000093.1 GCA_028682845.1 Methanothrix sp.
TAAAGTTTATTCACCCAATAGTATATAATACTATCTTGGGTGAATGCAGCTATTACGCGCTCTTCCCCACCCCGAAGGATGGGGACTCCGCGCTGCTACGAGTTGAAGCCGGAGTTGGGATATGCTGGCGGTGCAAAATCAGATAGCTCGGATTGCTTGAATTCCTGAGCTGCGTGATTCTCTCCATACAGGAAGCTTTTTATAGATTCCAAGTCGTGTTGATTGTCGATGGAAATTAGTACAATCGTCTACTGCATAACCATCAAATCCGGTTTAGAACGGCCCTTTTTCTAATGTCAGCTTAGGCTGCAAACAGCCAGTGATAACATAACTTCGATAACTTCGGATTGTATGGTCGGAGTTTTTGAAAATCAACACATTCACAATGAATTTGCTGTTTTTCTTGGCGCACAGAATTATAAAATCAATCAAATAAATATCGGAGGTGACTCGCAAATGATGAATCGCACTATGAAATTGCTCATGCTCTCGGACATATTCGTCCTCACCGGCTTCGGGCTGATCCAGCCCATCCTGGCCATATACATAAATGACGGCGGTGTAGCCGGAGGCAGCATGCTCTCCGCCGGACTTGCGAGCGCCTTGTTCCTTTTCACGAAATCCCTGGTGCAGCTACCCTTTGGACGATATGTGGACAACCAGCCCGGCAAGACCCGGTGGCTGATTTTGGGAACGCTGCTCATGGCCCTGGTGCCGGTGATCTACGTCAGTGCACAGAGCATCTACCATGTCTACCTGGCCGAGACGATTTACGGCATTGGGAGCGGTCTCGCGTACCCAACGTGGCTCGGCCTGTGGTCCGCCAATTTGGACAAAGGACAGGAGAGCTTCCAGTGGTCCGTCTATTCCACATCCACCGGCCTTGGGACCGCAGCCACGGGAGCCGCCGGGGCGGCAGTGGCAAGTCTGGTGGGCTTCTCCGCCACATTCATCCTGGCGGGCATTCTCTGCCTGCTGGGATGCGCAGCTCTGCTGGTGATGGAGCGAAGGGGCGCGAGGTTGCCGGAGGATCTTGGGGGTGAGGCCCGTTTCCGTAGAATCGGGACGGTCTATGACCTTCCCAGGCGGAGGACTTTTGGCAGTGTCCTCTGCTTCTCGTAGTCTCTTTTCCCGTAGAATCTTTTCCGCATATTGGTAGATGCAAAATTCTTATACTCTGAGGGCGATGGGGCAATACATCGCGTTCAGGCACAGCCCATACATAAGAAAGAAATTTAAGGATATGGTTCGGAGTAAATTGCATGAATGTTCTATCGATCCTTCTCTCGTTTGCGCCGTGGATCGTCTTCGGCTTCATCGCCGGGCAATCGCTTGTCCGGCTGGAACTGGCGATGGTCATCGCCTTGGCCGTCACGATTCTCCTGAGCTACAAGCAACTGAAGAAGGGATATGTCTTGACCTGGGTGACGCTCTTGTTCTTCGTCTTGAGCTTTGTTGCCGTTGCGCTCATGAAAAATTACTGGGTGGCTTCCCACATGGGCGTCCTCTCTTACGCCACGCTGGCGGCAGTAACCTGGGGGTCGGTGCTTGCCGGCCAGCCCTGGACGCTGCAATATGCCAAGGAAGAGGTAGACCGCAGCCTGTGGCGAAGCAAGAGCTTCATTCACGTCAATCAGGTGATAACGGGGGCCTGGGGAATCGTATTTCTCATCGACCTGGCCATGAATTACTACAAACTGAACCATCACGTTGCGCAGGAATGGATCTTTGAAGTGGTTGGATGGGTCCTGATTCTGGCCGGAATGGGATTCACGATGATTTACACCGATCGATCCAGGAAGCGCAGGCTACAGCAGGAGCAAGCGGCTCACGGTACGGCGTCGCCGTCTCCTGCGCCGTCGCAGTCCTCGCCCAAATAGGGTCTGCCAAGCCTGCTGCGATGGCAGCAAACCCGGCTATCTTTTTGACGGATTGAAGAATACTGCATTTCGCCGCTACAGCAGCGCCTTCAGCAGCACGTCGACGATGATTGCTGCAAAGAGCACGGCGCGGTAGTCGGCTGACTGGTAAAACAGCCGGTCTCCCCGCTCTGCCGTCGGATTTTTCACGAAGTCCAGATTTTGCAGCAGCAGCCACCCTCCGGCCCCAACCGCCACGGCCAGGTAGAGCCATCCCAGGTTTGCCAGAAATCCCAGAGCCAGCGAGAGCGCCACGCCGATGAGCCAGAAGACTGCTACCATTCTCGCAGTAGCCGGAATTCCGAAGGTCGCGGGCGTGGTGGGAATTCCCTCTTCCGTATCGCCCGCCACGTCCCGCGAGGCATCGCAGTTGGTGAACCCCCAATCGGTGATGCCGATCATGAGAGCCAGGATCACCGAGGCGGGATGAAGGCCGAGGCCGGGCCGCAAAAAGCCGGCAGGCTCCATGGAGAGCCAGACGCCGAAGGGCACCAGGCCAAAAGACAATCCCACGAAGATCCAGGAGACGGGCGTATTCCTCTTGGCCCAGGCGGAGTAGATTGTGATCATGACCGTGGCCGCCACGAGAACGACAAAGCTCTCCAAATTAAGGTAGAGCGCTACCGCTGCCGAGAATGCGAATAGCAGAAGCGCCCAGGATTGTGCTTCCCGCTTGCTGAGCATGGCCGAGGGCAGGGGCCGGTTGGGCATGGCGATCTTGTCCACATCGATGTCACAGCAATCGTTGAAGACGTAAGAGCTGGTGATGGCGGCATAAGCACCGAGCGTTGCCAGCACGAACGGCAGAAGAGGCGGCAGCGTCCCGGCCACGGCATAGCTTGCCAGCAGGGCTGACGCAGCGGGCATGGCCAGATCCATCGCCGCGAGGGGCGGGCGCAGCAGCTCGATATGTGCTCTGAGTTTGGAGAGGCGATTTTGCACGAGGCTGAATCTCCTGCTATTCGGCTTAAATGATTTTCCTCTAAATCATGCCGTCAAACTGATCCGGATGCTTCTCTGGATGCGTCAGAAACTCTAGTCTTCCCTTCTCTTTAATCAGAGGATACATCTCCCGCCCTTTGGTCAAACCGAGCTGGCGAAGCTTGCCGGCAGAAGGCGCATCCATCCGGCGTAGCTCTGCCGGTTCCAAATTGTGCTCGTTCTTTATCCAGCCGTCTTTGGTGAAGAAATAAGCTCCGCCTGCCTTCTCTTTGATGGGATCGTAAAGCGACGAGAAATCCCTGGCCACCAAGTTGGCCATCTTGAGGATCTTGTTGGAGCGGTTGATGGTGATGTGGCCGTAGTCCGGCGGCACAAGAACCTTATCGCCTGCTGAGGCATTTACCACCACGACGTCGCTCAAGTCCTTCTTCTGCAACAAATAGAGCGCTTCTCCTTCGATTACTTCATAAAGCTCCGGATAGGTTATGCCGCCGCCGGGAATATTGGGATGATAGTGGCCCGCCGTCTTGATGTATTCGCAGCCGAGCATGTGCGGCGGGATGATGGTGATATCATACCTTAAGCCCTGATCGCGCAGCCGCTCGCCATCGGATCTGCTCAGGAAAAGGTCGCGGTACATGTAATAAAGCTCGAGGTTGTCTGCCGTCTTCAGCCACTCTTGATCAAGGATCACTTCCCGCATATCGAAGAGCCGGCGAATATCCGGCTCCCGCCTCTTTCCGCCAAATTCGAGATCCATTTCAAATAGCACCAAAATAGTGGGATGATGTCTGGATTTATATGATTATCTTTGCGAGACTATCTTGCCGAGCCGTATCCTCAATAAGATATGATGAATGAAAAGCAAAGCTAACAATGACGAATTTTGCTCAAGTCTTTGGCATTCGCGCCCGTTGCCGGGACTTTCAGTTGACTTTCCGTCTTCTGCAGACCGCTTCAGCAGGCTTGCCGACCGTTGACCGTGAAGTATTCCGTGAGAACCTTTCGATAGTCTACGATCACGTCCACCTTCCAGGTTCCCGGCAGCCGCGCGACATCGGTGCCTTTGATCTTCAGGCAGGACCAGAGCGGTGCGGCCCACATTCCCGTGAATCCGTCGATGGGCGGGATGTTGCTGAAGGTGCGGGCATAAGTTCTGCCTTCCGGATAATACCATCTCCACTCCACGGTATGCACCTTGGCATCCCGCCATATAAGCAGCCAGGAAGCGGCCTGCTCATCGTCCACAGTGAACGTGGTTGTCCGATAGAGCGGCATTCCGTTCTCGCTGATCTCCTTGGCAATGGTATGCTCGCTGAGCGGAATAAACATGGGATGAGATGCCTGTCCCATTCCGCCTATGAGCAACAAGGCCAAGACAACTGACGCTAAAATTCTCCAACTCATTGCTACTCACCATTACTTTGAAAGATTATTGCGACCCCAATAGTATAATAATTAACTGTACCATAAAAAGATGACGATTGAGTATGTCTAAATCGCGAATCTCAATTGGGAAATGATGGCTTCTTCCCATGATTGAAATGAGTTTTTTCGCGATTCAATCCAAAAAAGCATTCAAACATTCCCGGCGATTGGATTTAGGCAGAAGGCTCGGCTCTTTTCAAATATGCAGCAGACTTATGCCCCGCGCCCCCGCAATCTTTGCCGGGATATCAACGACCGCAGATGCTGAATCGATGACGCTTCCATCGGCGCTCGCCACGATTCCAGCAAATGTCTTCAGACGATGGTCGACATCCCTGGCCGTGCAGGCGCAGCCGGAGAGTTGGCGAAATGCCATCAGCGCCCGGGTTCGCGCCGCCAACTCGCCGCTGTGGCTCATCTGCTGATCCAAGAGAAAGGTAATTCGGGCGGGAGATGCCGCGACCAGGAGATCGAAAATCGCCGCAAATGCGCCATCGGTCAATTCCGCTGGCCGGTACCGCTTGAAGATGCCGAACGTATCCCGCAAGAAACCGTCGTCGCATAAATAAACCGGGCGGCCCGCCAGCAGGCTCTCCACGGTTATCAGCACATTGTAGCCGTCCACAGCCACATCCGCACCCTGCAGGGCCTGCACCGGCACGGCTTTGGCCTTTCGCGCTCTTGCGGATTTGCTCGACGAAATCACTCTCGCCAGCACATGCCTTTGCTCCTGGGGGTGGCAGTGATGGTCGGAGACAAAGCGGATGGCGGAGTCCTTGGGGTATCCGCGGTCCAGCAGATAGCGCGCCTCCTTTGCCGCCTCCCTCAATCCTTCCAGGTCTTTTGGGCCGACGCTCTCACATCCCGGTACAGATCTCCACCATGCGCGTCGACGGCCACGATCAGGGGTCCGAAGTCTTTCGCAACAAAATCCCACATGGACTCGGCCATGCCCAGCTCCTGCAAATGCACGCCGCAAACCTTCAGCTGCATTGCTGCAGCCGCGCCGCAGCCTCCGGGAAATGCCAGATAGACGGCCCTATTCCGGAACGGCTCTCCCGGCACGCCGCCTTTGCCGATGACGGCTCGGACGCCGGAACTGAGGATCTCATCCGTGTAGCGGGCCATGCGACCGCTGGTGGTCGGCCCGGCGGAAAGAACCCGCCCTTCTTTGATGAGCGGGCCGCAGTGATAGAGGGCCGCCCCCTGCAGCGAGACGGGACTGCCACTCTTGCGCATCAGGGCGTGGGCCTTGTCCCGGGCGGTGTAGATGTGACCCGTCAGGAAGACCACATCTCCGGCATGAAGCATATCCACATCCGCGACACAGAGTGGTGTCTTGAGGTGGTACTCGGTCATCGGATCACCTCAGTGGCGGATCGATGCGCCCAGCACTGGAAGTTGATGGCCACGGGAAGCGAAGCGGTATGGCAGAGAGATCTCTCGATGCGAACTCCCAGAGCCGTGCAGTCGCCCCCGAGGCCCATCGGACCGATGCCGAGCCGGTTCACGCGCGCCAGCAACTCCAGCTCCTCCGGCGACGAGCCCGGCATGTTGAAGAGCGCACGTTTTGCCAGCCTGGCGGCCAGGTCGAAGGTCCCTCCCAGGCCGATGCCGAGAAAGAGAGGCGGGCAGGCGTTGGCCGCCCTCTCCGCCACAGTTCTCAGGATGAAATCAAATGGATCGTCCGCCGGATTGAGCATTCCCACAAGGCTCATGTTCTCCGAGCCCGCGCCCTTGGGAAAGGCGGTTAGAGTCAGGCCTGCTCCATCCACCATGTCCAGGATTATGTCGGGCATACCGGGGCCGGTGTTGTTGCCGCTGTTCTTGCGGGTCAGAGGATCGACGGCGTTCGGCCTGAGAGGAATACACTCGGTGGCAACTCTCACTCCCTCCGCCACGGCTTCGTGCAGGTCGAAGTCCAGCCGCAGATCCCGGCCCATCTGCACGCGAAAGATGGGAAGCCCCGTATCCTGGCAGAGCGGCAGCCGCGTCCTCTCCGCGATGCGCACGTTCTCCAGCATGAACTCCAGATGCGACCTGGCGATCGAGTTTGTTTCCCGCTGTGCCGCCTCCTCAATGCGCTGCAAAACCCATGCCTGCAAGGATGTCTCTGCCTCTTGCAGCGCGCGCACCGTGGCCTTTACTACCTCTGCCCTCAATTCTTTCGCCCCTTTTTTCCCGGCTCGATCTTTATGGGCCTGGACTGCTCGGGAAGCACCAGATTCGTGAGCTTCCCCAGAGCCCTCTCCATGGCGTCTTTATGCAGATCCCCGGAGGTATGAATGCCGCCGGGAGTGCCGCGCACGGCCCGGCAGGGATACTGCTGACAGAAGAGTCCGGCCATGGATGGCGCTTCATCCACCTTCTTTCCGATCAGCCCTTCTGCGGAGTGCCAGGTGGCACCGCAGGGCGACCCTCTCAAGACTTTGACGGAGGATATGCGCCCGTCTTTTGTCTCCACCTCGATCTCCGGCTTTCCGAGCAACTCTGCAAATTCGTCCACCGCGGGAACGCCGCACTTCTCCAGCGTGCAGCAGATCTCGTCCACTTCGATGTGAATGCCGTACTTCTCGGCTATCTTCTCCAGCTCGCCGATGGAGCCCGCCCGGCCAATGCCGCCGGGAATGATGGCGGCCTTCACTCCCTTCTCGCCGGCCAGCCGCACGATCTCCGGCGTGAGGTCGGGGTGAAATGTGTAGAGAATGAGAAGATCAACTTGAAAGATCTCGGGGTCCAGGTTCAATTCTGCTACAAACTCTTGCGGGTCCTCAATGAAACCCGGCAAGACTTGGGGTACCTCCACGGAGACAACCTGAAAATTCGTATGCTTCTTAATGGTCTCAATCAGGCGCTCGCCGTACTTCCCCCGTTTTACGACGCCTACAAGCATGTTCAGCATTTTCGGCGAGGATGATTTAATACTCTTTGCATGGCCGACGCCCTTTGCACGGCCTGTTTATTGCACGAAAAAACTGCCAAAGACACTTAACAAAAAAAAAGCCGGATGGTCGGACATTCCGGCATGAATTGCAGGCCCTATGGATCGGGACGGCTTTCTACCTTGAGCGCTGCGTTATCCTCACAATGCAAGGCTCCGACCGATCCGATTTATCCCCCTTGCTATTTGTGGCCCATGCAGTAACCTGGTATGTTCCCTCCTTTTTCCAGATATGGTTTTCTCGTGCCGGCATTCCCGATCGCACAAAGCTTGTGGTGGAATCCGGCGTTCCGTCTCCCCAGTTGAATGTGTATTTCACATTGAGATTTCCCGGATCTTTGGCAGAAGTTGCGAAATACAGATTCCTGCCCACAAAGCCTCTGTTATTTCCCTCAGGCCTTTTGGGCTTGGAGGGTGGGTTCGCGGAGTTGACTGTTACCTTAAGGACCGTCGAATAGTTTGATAGATTATTTCTGGTATTTTGTGCGTAGGTTCTTACA
>JAJRAT010000032.1 GCA_028682845.1 Methanothrix sp.
ACTCTGCTCACGGATTTCGGCTCATTTTACCCTGCGCAGATGAAGGGCGTGATTTTAAGCAGGTTAAGCGAGAAGACAGCGCCGTCAGCCGGTGTGCCGTCAATTATTAGCGCACCATCCATTACTTTTGTTGATATCGCCCACAACATCCCTCCCCAGGACGTGCGCGCGGGGGCCTTTGCCCTTCTCTCCTCGGCCCGCTACTTTCCGACGGGAACCATTCATATCGCAGTGGTAGATCCGGGCGTCGGCACAGATAGGCTCGGCCTGGTTATCGAGAGCGGCGGCCAGTTCTTCGTGGGCCCGGACAACGGCCTCCTCCTGCCTGCAGCCCGATCTTTGGGCCAGACGGCAGCCTACAAGATCGCCTGCAAATTTGAAGCGTCCGTATCCAGCACCTTCCATGGTCGCGATATCTTCGCGCCGGTGGCCGCCCTGCTGGCCGCAGGGCAAAGCCCGTCCAGCCTCGGGCCGCGAGTTTTACCGAAGCCTTTGAGCTTTGGGGAGACAAAGAAGACGGATGACGGGATTGAAGCGAGCGTCATCTACGTTGATCGATTCGGCAACCTCATCCTGAATATGCAAAAGCTCCCGGGATTCGACGTATCCCTGAAGGGCGTAAGGCTGAAGCGAGTTCAGACCTACGCACAAGGGCGCAGGATCGAACCGCTTATAACCATTGGAAGTCATGGGTTTGCAGAAATTGCGGTCAACCAGGGGAACGCTGCCGAAGCGTTTTGCCTAAAAGCGGGAGACCGCGTTGAACTGGAGGAGATTTAAGTTGTTTGGCATAGAGTTCGTTCCCGATGAATCCGTCTTGAAGATCGGCTACATGGCAAAGCTGGCTGAGGATGCAGGTTTCCAGAATATTTGGATTACAGATCACTACAATAATAGAGATGTCTGGTCAACTCTCGCCGTTCTCTCCATGATGACCAACAAGATCAAACTGGGAACAGGCGTTACCAATCCCTACACCAGAAACTCGGCCATCACCGCCTCCAGCATCGCCTCCATCAACGAGCTTTCCGGAGGGCGGGCAATCCTCGGCATCGGGCCGGGCGACAAGGCCACCTTCGACAAGATGGGAATCGAATGGGACAAGCCGCTCTCCAGGGTGAAGGAGTCGGTCCTGGCCATCAGGGCATTCCTGGCCAAGGAGCAGGTAAACCAGGCAGGCTTCAAGGGCGCGCAGATGGCCTTCGGTCCCAGCAAGATACCAATTTACATCGGCGCTCAAGGGCCGAAGATGCTGGAGCTGGCCGGAGCCATTGCCGATGGTGTTCTCATCAACGCCTCGCATCCGGATGATTTCAAATTCGCCGTCCCCATGATTCGCCAGGGTGCGGAGAAGGCAGGCCGCAAGCCCGAAGACGTTCAGGTCTGCGCCTACGCCAGCTTCAGCGCCGACAAGGACCAGGCCAAGGCAGTGAACGCTTCAAAGATTGTGGTAGCCTTCATCGTGGCCGGCTCGCCTCAAAATGTTCTGGAGAGGCACGGCATTGGCATGGACGAGGCCAAGGCAATTTCCGATGCACTGGCCAAGTATGACTTCAAGTCGGCAATGGCCGCCGTTTCGCCCAGGATAAGCGAGGCCTTCTCCGTCTCAGGCGCTCCGCAAGACTGCCGCGCCAGGGTGGATGAGCTTCTCAAGACCGGCGTTACGCAGATCGTGGTCGGCTCGCCCATCGGCCCCAACAAAGAGAGCGCCATCAAGCTGATCGGTAAGCAGGTCATAGGCAAATAAACGGCATAAGCGGCCCTGGCAATCGTTTGGGCACCTGGCTTTACAAAGCTCATTTCGCAAACATCATTTCGCAAATATTTTGAAAAAGCCGTATCGGAGACGAAAAAATACATGCGCGGGCTCTACATCGGGCGCTTCCAGCCCTACCATCTCGGCCATGAAGCAGTCCTTCAAGAGATCTCAGAGGAGATGGATGAGATAGTGGTAGTCATCGGAAGCGCCCAGGAGAGCCATACCACAATTAACCCCTTCACCGCCGGAGAGCGAATGGAGATGATCTGCGCGTCTCTCAGGGCAGTTGATCTGAGGAGCAGATGCTACGTCATTCCCGTGCAGGACATAAACCGCAACTCTATTTGGGTTGCGCATCTGCAATCCATGATTCCTCAATTTGACGTGGTCTATTCCAATAATCCGCTTGTGGTCAGGCTCTTCTCCGAAGCGAAGGTGGCCGTGAAAAAGCCGCCTATGTGCCGGCGCGATGTCTATTCCGGCACGGTCATTCGCAAGACTATGCGAGAGGGAGGCGATTGGGAGACCCTGGTCCCGGAGAGCGTGGCCGCAATCATTACCAAGATTGGTGGAGTGGAGCGGCTGTCATCCGTTTCCAAGAATGATTCATCTTGACGTCTCTTGAGATGGTTGGGATTAGACTCAAGGTAGCAGGAGAATTAGCAGGAGAATCAGCAGAAGAATTCACGAAATTATAAAATAATTTTGATACAATTTTATAAACATTCAGTTCAAAGGATACGAGTCTCAGCCAAAGATTCCAAGCATTCTTAGACCGATGTAAATCATAAGAATAATAAAAGCAAATTTCAATTGCCGAGCCGGGAGCCTGTG
>JAJRAT010000220.1 GCA_028682845.1 Methanothrix sp.
AGTGCAAGAGGATTCAGAACAACAAGGAATCTCATACTAATTATTTATCTTAGACTTGGAAAATTGCAGTTCAATCTACCCATATAAAACAGCGAGGAACCAATAGAATAGACTGCTGCAATATTGAATAACAAAAAACAGCAACCTCAATGGCAACAGCATCGACAGCAATGTTAATAATAACAACGATATAGGCAGCAACACTGGCAATAAGTAACAGCTACGGTAACAACTTAGGTTGCAGCACTGGCAGCAATATTTTCAAAAGTATCTGCAATAAAAATTAATTAATCCAAAATTTTAAAATATTGTCCTGGATGCCGTTGCCTTTGCTTTCTTTGCTTTATTGCGCAGTTTAAGATAATCGGCCATCTGCGCCTTCACCGGAGTCATGGACCATAGGTGCGTAGCGTTCAGGCAAAACTGCGGTTGGTAGAGATACGAATTGCCGGGCTGAGTGAACGGATCGGCAGGAGCAAGCTTTGACGGAACCGTGTCCAGTGTAGACTCCAGCAAGCACCAGGCTCCCGACTCGTTCTGGTACACCACCCAGGCGTGGCCGTAGGCACCGTCCGGGGAGCTGACCTTTCCCAGAACCACGCGCACGCAGTGCTCGGAGATGCCGCTGGCCAGCAGGAGCGTGGCGAGCAGGAATGAGCTGTCCTCGCAGTCGCCCTTGTGCAGCATGAGCGTCTCCTCCGGATAGAGCCAGAAGTCCTCCAGGCCGCATGATTGCTTGTCAGTGATATATTTCACGGAGCGGGCCACATAGTCCCAAATGGTCCAGGCCCGCAGGTCGAAGGTTCCGGCCTCCCTTGCCTGTGGCAGGCTCAGCTCCTGCAAAGCTCGAATTATCACCTCGCTTTCCGTGGAGCTGAGCCACTGGCGAATGTCTGTTGGAATGTAGACATTGGTGTTGCCCAGGACAGCTCTCTTATCCCACATGATCGTATCCCTGAGGATCGTATCTCCCGACCAGTTGTAGCCTGTTCCCATAATAATCACTTCCGAACGTGTCTAATAATCTCATTTAATAATTTTATGTTGTAATATTTATAGGTATCGATTTGCAGCAGAAAAGCCTTTCGAGCAGGGATTTCCGGTCTCCTGCTCTTTCAGCCCGCCTATCTTTTCAGCCCGCCTGCCTTCAGCCGATTCAAGATGCTGGACCTGTATCTGAAAAGCCGCTCTCACAGGACAAATAAAATAGCATAAAAATGTTATAAAAATAGTATAACAGGTAGAGGGAATACAGAGCGAAAACTCCCTTAGCTCCGCCGGAGTCGGGGAAGTAGCCAGCCGCAGGTGGTATTCTGATTGATCCAGCCGCAGCTCCCGGGATTATTTATTATTCCCTATTTCGCCCTCGTGTGCCAACTGCTCGAGGTCAGATAATATCGCATCCCTGACGGAGGTGAGATGATCATTGCCATTCGGGAAGGCCAG
Source organism: Methanothrix sp. (assembly GCA_028682845.1). Classification (GTDB taxonomy): domain Archaea; phylum Halobacteriota; class Methanosarcinia; order Methanotrichales; family Methanotrichaceae; genus Methanothrix. Next base: position 1,447 of record JAJRAT010000220.1, read on the forward strand.
CCTTCGCATAGGAACAGATGCGGCAAGCCCGGATAAGAAGATCATCCTTTTGCCTGACCATCCCAGGAGTTCGGCAATACGAGCGGTGAAGGAGTTGCGGATCATTTCAATCAGGGCAAGGCTTGGCGGCACGGCGCTGATCTGAATAGACTGGATATCGTCCCTTCGTTCCGGCAAATAGATGGCTGAAAGGGGAGCATCCATTGAGGAAAACTCGCCAAAACCTATGGAACCGGCGACGTCTGCACCGATAGGAATCCGGCGCTTGCTCGCATGCGGATGGATCAGTTCGAGATCCTGGCAGCCGCCCAGGAAATGCTCAGCCTGGTCCGGCCACATGCGCATCTGCGGATAGCCGGGGCGACCGATAAACAATCCGTCTCTCTTTTCTACAGGCAAGATGTCATCCGTCAGGAGCTTATGTCCGGATTTGACAAATTGGGCGGCGAGAGAACTCTTTCCGCCTTTTTTTGAAGAGAGAAATGCCACGGCATGATCCTTTGCCGTGACGGCAGAAGCATGAAGGGCAACAATTCCATTCATCTCCAGCCATAAGGATAGCACTTCGCTCAGCAAATGAAGCTCTGCCAAATATTGATACTCAGGGTCAAACACATGAGCGGTTATTCTTTTTGGGGTGATTTCATACTCCATCATGCCTGAGAAGCGGACGAGCAGACGACCTTCTCCTCCGAATAGAGCTATCAAGCCCTTTTGTTTGCCTTCCATCTTAGAATCGCTGGAAAAGATGATTTTGGGATAATCCGCCTGCGAAATAGGCTCCTCGACAAAATTAAAGATGAGATCCGGCGCGCCTCGGCCCTTCCCAAGCCGGTTGACAAAATGATGGTCACTGGCCAGGTTGATGCCGTAGATGCGGTAGGTTGTACCTTCGATGGTATCCAAGCAAGACATTTCGAGCAGGATTCACACCTCGTTTAATATGCCGATTTCGATCAAATCATCTGCGAAGCGGTCCAGATCCGCTTTGAGCCTGGCCTCGTCAACATCATGCTGATTTAAGAGGGCCTCGACTGCCTTCACCCTGCATTCGTTTTGATGTAATGCATTCCACATATCCCGCATATCAACCGCCGAACCTTCCAGGCAAAAGACTTTTTCCGTCTCAGATTGCCGATAACTATCGTCTCGTTTTATGGCGAGAATATAATCCTTTCTCCGGGCTAATGCGACCGCAAAACGCCGGCAGAATAATAATAATAATAATAATTCGAGGTTCTGGGGTCTGCATGGATCGTCAACAGAGCATTCCAAGGACGATTGCTCAGCCGATCTCTCTAGCATATCTCTGGCATCTTGCCTTGCGACTGGCCACTTGCGCCCATCTTTCCTAATCAATTCATTTCATGGAATGACTAAAAATTCTACTTTTCTGGAACAAAGTTATTTCTGCGATAAAAGCGGCTTTCCTACATGGGAAGTTACAGATGCAAAAATGCTGGATGAGAAATGCCGATGAAAAATGCTGGATGAAAAATGCTGGATGAAAAATGCTGGATGAAAAATGCTGGATGTAGAGTGAAACATGACAACCTCATGGCATAACGTCACAGTCGATGACTCACTTAGCGCTTTGCAGTCCGGGCCCGGCGGCCTCGATTCCGAAAAAGCGCAAAGACTTTTAAAGGAGCTTGGTCCCAATCAACTGGCAAGTCCAGCCAAGCCGTCGCTCCTGAAGCTGTTTCTGAGCAAGTTCAAGGAATATCTGGTCATAGTCCTGATCTTCGCCGCCATCATATCCTTTGTAGCTGGCGAGGTCGCCAATGCTTATGTGATCTTAGCCATCGTCTTCTTGGTTGCGATCATCGGTTTCCTGCAAGAGTACAAGGCGCAAAGAGCGATGGAAGCCCTGAGAGATATGCAGGCTCCGGAAGCGGATGTTTTCCGGGACGGCAAGATGGCCTCGATTCCCGCGAAGGACCTAGTTCCCGGAGACGTGATATTTCTTGAAGCGGGCGACAAGGTTCCCGCCGATGGGCGCATCATCGAGGAAACCGGATTCGAGGTCATTGAGGCAGCCCTGACGGGGGAATCTCTGCCCATAAAAAAGAGCACCGGCACAATGCCTGAGGCAACGCCCCTGGCGGATAGGAAGAATATGGTCTTCATGGGCACCATCGTCTCCTATGGCAACTGCAGAGCCGTGATCACTGCCACAGGCTCCGGTACCGAGCTTGGCAAGATCTCCAGGATGATCTCGGTGGACCAGGCACAGCCGCCCCTCAAGATGAAGCTGGAGAATTTGGCTAAGCGGCAGGCCATCCTGGTGCTGGCGATCTCCGTGGCGGTGTTTGTGCTGGCAGTGGCCCGAGGCTCTCCAATTATGGAAACCCTCATCACTGCCATCGCTCTGGCTGTGGCCGGGGTTCCCGAAGCTCTTCCTTTTGTAGTGACGCTGGCTCTGGCCTTCGGAACTCAGAGGATGGCCAGGAGAAACGCTATCATACGAAGCCTGCCCGCCGTGGAGACCCTTGGATCGATCACGGTCATCTGCACGGACAAGACCGGAACCCTTACCAGCGGCGAGATGACGCTGCGAGAGATTCGCACCTATCGATCGGTGCGGGTGACGGGAGAAGGCTACGAGCCTGTGGGGGAATTTATCGAAGATGGTCGATCTGTCGATATGCGAAATAAAGCAGACAATTGCGACATCGATCAGCTCCTGAAGATCGCAGTTCTCTGCAACAATGCCGACCTGAGCCAAGACGGCGGCAAGAGTCGCATCGTGGGCGATCCGACGGAAGCGGCACTCCTGGTGGCTGCCAAAAAGGCGGGCGCATTTGAAGAAATCAGGAACGGGTATGTCGAGGTCATCGAGTATCCTTTCGACTCGGATCGCAAGAGGATGACCACCGTGCACCTTTCCGAAAGAGAAGGGCTGATCGCGGCCATGAAAGGCGCGCCGGAGACGGTGCTGCCTCGATGCACCTCAATCATGGACCCCCGAGGCATCAGGCCGATTACGGAAGAAGACCGCAGGATCGTCTTGCAGGCAGCCGACGACATGGCCAAGAGAGCCATGCGAACCCTGGCCTTTGCCTGGAAGGGCATGGAAGAGCAGGAGCCGCGCGAGGCGGAGTGGGTGGAATCGGCCCTTATTTTCGCCGGGCTTTGCGGCATGATGGACCCGCCAAGGAAGGAAGCAAAGGAAGCCATTCACGTTTGCCTCGGCGCAGGCATCAGGCCGATCATGATTACCGGCGACCACCCGCTGACGGCGAAGGCCATCGGAGAGGAGCTTGGCATCGGCCAGGGTGAAGCCGTCACAGGCGCGCAGCTTGAAGGCATGAGCGATGAGGAGCTGCAAAGCAGGATCGGCGAAGCATCCGTATTTGCCCGGGTCACAGCCGAGCATAAGGTTCGCATCGTTCAGGCTCTGAAGAGCAGGGGCAATATCGTGGCCATGACCGGCGACGGCGTGAATGACGCTCCCGCCCTGAAGGCGGCGGACATTGGGGTTGCTATGGGCAGGACGGGCACAGAGGTGGCAAAGGAGGCATCGGACATGGTCATCGCCGACGACAACTTCGCGACAATCGTTCGCGCCGTCGAGGAGGGCAGGAGGATCTATGACAATATCCGAAAGGGAGCGTCCTATCTCCTCTCCGTGAGCTTTGCCGAGCTTGCCGTCATATTTTTGGGTGTGGTGCTCGGCTTTCCCGTTCCCCTGCTGGCGGTTCAGATCCTCTGGATCAATGTCATAGCTGAAGAGTTCCCGGCCATCGGGCTTGCCATCGAACCGGCTCATGCCGGCATCATGAGCAAGAAGCCGCGCGATCCTGCGGAGAGCATGCCTTCTCGCAGCCTTCTGATTTACACCCTGGGCATCTCGGGCGCGATTGTGATCGGAACGCTGGGCCTTTATGCCCTGTCGCTCAACACCGGAGAGGATCTGGTCTACGCCAGGACTATGGCTTTTATGGGCCTTGGGCTGCTCACGGTGTGCAATGCCTACTGTAGCAGGTCTCTGGACGAGTCGGTCTTGAGGATGAATCCTCTGAGCAACAAAAAGATGATCCTTGGCATGGCTGCGTCGGTGATGGCGCTGCTGGCCGTCGTTTATGTGCCGTTCATGCAATCGGTCTTCGACACCACGGCACTTGAGCTGCATAGCTGGGGCTTGATACTGGCGGCTTCCTTGCTGGTAGTGATTGCATCGGAAATCCTCAAGAAGGCTGTGCCGGAGCTGGCAAATTAGCCGGCATTGCTCTGCAACGGGCGAACCGGCAATGGGCTAATCGGTCATGAGCAAGCCGGCGCGAATTCGACCGGGCGTTCAAGGGAATTGGCCGGGAATTTCGCGCCAAAATCAGCGATCTTGTCGGAAGAGAAAAAACCTGGCCACACCGAAGTTGACAAGCTTTCGGGAAAAGCCCGGCAAGGTCGCCACCTCGTCCCCCAAAGGCCGGACCAGGATATCGGCACCGATTCTGTCTGCCAGCTCGCCCATGCCGATTTGTAGCTCAAGGGGCGGGCGAAGGGAGTACAGCAGACTCGCCCCCAGGTACAGATCGAGCCGGGGCGAGAATATGTCGTCCTTCTCCACGGTCAGACGGCCAAGCTTGCGCGCCTCTTTATCCGTGAGAACCACATCCATTTCTCTTGCTTTCAGGATAGCTGCAACGTCGGCGACATGGCCTACGCCGACCTCGACCACGCGACCGGAATAATTGCGGCAAATGTATTCGGCCAGATCCTCAGCACCGGGAAACGACGACATCTGTGCTGCAATTTCAGGGCACGGATATTTTATCATATCCTTTGAGCTTGATTTGCCGGCCCATGAGGCCAGATAGGTTTGCCGGGCATACTGGAGCCTGTCTGATGAAAATAATTATAACATAAAAAGTTTAAAAGAGCTATTGGTGTATTTTATGATGGAAAATATTTTGATCGCCACCGACGGCTCGAAGCATAGCGAGAGTGCATCGGATGTCGGCATTGATATGGCCAAGCTCTTCGGCGCGAAGGTAACGGCTCTGTATGTCATAGATACCAGCAAAGAATATGCCTCACTCGGGGCACTGGAAACAAAAGAGAGCGGCAGCCTGATTGCCGGAATCAAAAGCAATCTGCAGTCTCAAGGAGAGGCGGCCACCGGTCGCATTATTGAAAAAGCCAAGGCTGCGGGCCTCACGGCAAATAGCATAATCATGGAAGGGCACCCTGCCGAAGATATCTTGAAATTTGCGCGAGAGGGAAAGATGGATCTCATTGTTGTAGGCGGCATAGGCGTCTCGGGCCTGGAAAAATTCCTGCTGGGCAGCGTTGCCGAGAAGGTTGTGCGTAACTCCAAAGTGCCGGTCCTGGTGGTGCGAGCCGACTAGGGCTTCGCTGCTGTGATTCGCTGGCTTCGATTCACGGCTTCCTTATGCTCCATTTGAGAAGCAAGCCGTCGTCTACTTTTTTTGCGGAAAGGAGCTTCAGCCTGGGAAAATCGCATCGATAGCCGGTCCCGTCCACGAGGGTCGGGGCCTCTTTTCCGCCGATTATCATAGGGCCCACATAAACATGCAGCTCGTCCACCAGGCCGCATTCGATCATGGACCAATTGAGGGTGGCTCCGCCCTCTACCATGAGCCTCTTTACGCCTCTTTGGCACAGGTGAGACAGAAGCTCTTGCAGGCTCACACGCCCCTCTCCGCATATCACAATCTCGCATCTCTTGCCGAGCACCTCCAGCCGATCCTGCGGAGCGGACTTTGAGACGGCCAGCAGGCAGCCGGGCCCGAGGACGCTGGAATCCGGCGGCGTTCGGGCCAGACTGTCTGCGACCACGCGAAGGGGATTTTCCGTCTTTCCCTGGCCGGCTCTCTTCAAACGCAGCTCCTTTGATTTCAGTCTGAGGCCGGGATCATCGGCCAGGACGGTTCCCACGCCGACCATTATCGCATCGCTCCCGGCTCGCAAAAGATCAACCCTGGCCTTGTCATCCGGCCCCGATATGCGGACCTGCTCGCGCAAAACAGAGCTGATCTTCCCGTCGGCGCTCATGGCGCTGTTGATGAACACAAAGGGCCTTAGCATCATCTCACCGCTTTTTCAGGACGCCAGGAGAAGCTAAATAACTTCTCAGAGCCATTTTCTTTTGTAATGGCTCGATCACGCGAGATTCTGGTTGCAGGTACCATAATTTACGGCGACGATTTCACTCTTCGGCAGGGCTACCTTTGCATCAGCGACGGGATCATCAAAGAGGTAGGCGAGGAAAACGTCGA